>CARXAY010000261.1:1017-2277 GCA_949093475.1 uncultured Oscillospiraceae bacterium | reverse complement strand
GTTCTTTACGCTGGATGAGTTGTTGAAGGTCTTTGACATTCACGGCATCTCCAAGTCCCCTGCCATTTTTGATCTGGAAAAGCTGAAATACTTTAACGCCCATTATCTGCGCGCACTGGAGCCGGACGCGTTCTTCGCCATCGCCGAGCCGTATTTGAAGGAGGCGGTTCACTCCCCCGCCATCGACCTTTCCTTGGTTGCTCCGCTGGTGCAGCCCCGGTGCGACACCCTTTTGGATATTGCCCCCCAAGTGGACTTTTTTGACGAAGTGCCCGAATACTCCAACGAGCTGTACTGTCACAAGAAGATGAAAACGGACGAGGCCAATTCTAAGGAGGCGCTGGAATGGGTCATCCCTGCGCTGGAAACCCTTTCCCAGTGGACGTTTGACGCCATCCATGACTGCCTCATCGCACTGGCGGAAGCCAAGGAGCTGAAGAACGGCCGTATCATGTGGCCGGTTCGCACAGCTCTTTCCGGCAAGGCGGTCACCCCCGGTGGAGCGGTAGAGCTTTGCCAAATTTTGGGCCGGGAAGAGACCCTTCGCCGTCTTCGTGCTGGGATCGCACATCTGTCCTGACTCCTCCTGTTTCGCATAAAATTTCCCTCCTCTGCCCATACTGGCAGGGGAGGGATTTTTTATGAAAAAAAACGCAAAAATCACCGTGTTTACTTGCCTTGCTGTGTTCTTTATTGCCGTAGTAGGCTATGGAATAAAGCAGACGGCGCGGGCAGAGCAGGCGGAACGGCTGCTGAGCAATACCTATTATCATGCCTTTACCGAGCTGACCACTGCTGCCGGCGAGCTGGACAGCGCACTGCAAAAGGTGACCTACACCACCCCCGGCCCACTTCAGGACAGCCTGTACCAGCAGATCTATGCCAAGGCGTTGGCGGCGCAGTATGCTCTTGGCGAGCTTCCCTACTCCAACATAGATTTGGAGCAAACCGCGGCGTTTTTTGCCAAGACTGGAGACTATGCCATGTCCCTTGCCCGAAGCGGTGGAGACGGTTCGGGAGAAAATCTGGCCGCGCTCTCCCAGATCGCCCAACAGCTGAACGTATCCCTGTTAGAGCTTCAAGGGGAGCTGGAGGCGGGTACGCTTGACCTCTCCGCAGTGACCCGCGCTACCCGTGCTCTTTCCACCGCGGCTGGGGACAAAGGCCAAACGGCCGGCGGCGTGACATTTCAAAATGTAGAATCCGATTTCCCGGAGCTTCCCTCTCTGGTTTATGACGGCCCTTTTTCCGAACATATGT
>CARXAY010000261.1:0-1007 GCA_949093475.1 uncultured Oscillospiraceae bacterium | reverse complement strand
GGGGCTGGAGGATGTGACCGCCGAAAACGCCAAAGCTCGCGCCGCCGCTTTCTTGAACGTCTCTCCCAACGCCTTGACTCTCTCCTCCAGCGGGGGCGGAGTTCTTCCCTCATATTCCTTCACTCTGCCCCAAGATGGCGGCATGGGCTATATTGAGGTCACCCGTCAAGGCGGGCAGATCCTCGCCTACTTTCAGGATCGCCAGCCGGGCCAGCCAGCGATCTCCGTCGAGGAAGCGGTTGCGATTGCCCAGAATTACCTTACGGCATGGGCCTTTCCACATATGGAAGCGAGCTACCACATTCAACGTGAGGGCGTTCTGACCATCCACTTTGCCCCCGTGGCCGAGGAAGTCTACTGCTACCCCGATCTGGTCAAGCTCACCATTGCGCTGGACAATGGGAAACTTTTGGGCTATGAAGCCCATGGGTATCTCTATCAGCACCGGGAGCGCACCTTTGAAGCCCCTGCTATTTCCCGGGAAACCGCGCAGGCCGCCATTCCCGGCGGGGTCACGTTGCTGAGCGCACAAAAAGCTCTCATTCCCACGCAAGGCGGGACAGACGAGATTCTGACTTACGAATTCAAGTGCCAAACACCGGATGGCCGCCATGTTTTGATCTATGTCAACACAGAAACCGGACTGCAGCAGAACATCTTACTGCTTTTGGAGGATGAAACTGGCACGTTAGCTCTCTGATAAGAGCTTGCTTCTCAGCCAGCGAAGCGGCCGTTCCAGCGCATAATGGAGGGCAATGCCCAGCAGAAGGTTCAGCACAATGGTGATCCCGTAAAACACCAAGTAATTCGGCCCGATGGGGATCACCTTCTCCAGTAGCTCCCGCTCCAGCACAAAGATCACGTTAAGCAGATAGATCTCCAAGCTTGCGCCGCCGATCTCCCGCAGTTCCCGGCGGAAGCCACCCTTGGGCAGACGCTCCATCAGCCATGCGACTGCAAGACAAAGCGGAACGCATACCAGCGCAAGCCACAGTCCGTTGGGAAGA
>CARXAY010000260.1 GCA_949093475.1 uncultured Oscillospiraceae bacterium | reverse complement strand
GCAGGCGTCGCTGGGCGATCTTGACCCCGTGGCTGCACCCCTCGCTGGCAATGGTTCTGGGGGTTCGCATAATATGCGCGGTGATCCCCACCTTGCCCAGAACGCTTGCCGTCCGTTGAGCATAGGTCAGGGACTTACAGATGATAAGATAGTAGACCATGTCTTTCACTCCCCTGACTTAACCTATGCCGACCGCCCTTTTTCTGCCACTGGTTTCCATCGTCGCCAAACTCTTCCCGTTTTCTCCCCTCTCTCCTTGTGTAAGCCTACGAAATTCCCCGTTTGGCCTTGCCAAAATGGCTGAAATTTGGTATGGTAAATATGAGTTTTTTTAGGAGGTGTACTCATGGCTCAAAAGGTCGCTGTGATTCTCGGCTCTGATTCCGATCTTCCTGCAATGGAGTCCTGCTTGCGTACCCTAAAAACCTTTCAGATCCCCTTTGAGGCACATATCCTGTCCGCCCACCGCACCCCCGGAGAGGCCCATGCTTTTGCCGCCAACGCAAAGGCCAACGGGTTCGGCGTGATCATCGCCGCCGCTGGAAAGGCCGCCCATCTGGCGGGCGTCTTGGCCGCTGTCACGACCCTCCCTGTTATTGGTGTGCCGATGAAGACCTCTATGATGGGAGGACTGGACTCTCTGCTTTCTATGGTTCAAATGCCCAAGGGCATCCCTGTCGCCTGCGTCGCTGTCGATGGGGGAGAAAACGCCGCTATCCTTGCCGCCCAGATGCTGGCCCTCGCTGACGAGGGTCTGTCTGAGCGGCTTACTCATTTCAAGGACGATCTATCCGCCCAAGTTTTGGAGAAGGATAAAAAATTACAGGAGGGACTGGCACAATGAAAAAGTTAGAGCAGCTCTATGAAGGCAAGGCCAAGAAGGTCTTTGCCACCGACGACCCCAATGTGGTCATCGTAGACTACAAGGACGACGCCACTGCCTTTAACGGCGAAAAGAAAGGCACGATCGTCGGCAAGGGCGTCATCAATAACAAGATGACCAACCACCTCATGGGCAAGCTGGAAGCCGCCGGCATCCCCACCCACTATATTCAGCAGCTCTCCGACCGGGAAACCGCCGTAAAGAAGGTCTCCATCGTCCCTCTGGAGGTCATTGTCCGCAATATCTCCGCCGGTTCTTTCGCCAAGCGTTACGGCGTGGAGGAGGGCATCCCCTTTGCCGAACCCACCTTTGAGCTGTCCTACAAGAACGACGGTCTGGGTGATCCCCTGCTCAACGACTCCCACGCGCTGGCTCTCGGTTTGGCGACCAAAGAGGAGATCGCCCTGATCCGCGACTATGCTTTGCGTATCAACGCTCTTCTCAAGGGCTTTATGAAAGAGATCGGCATTGATCTGGTGGACTTCAAGCTGGAGTTCGGCAAGACCGCCGACGGCACCATCGTTCTGGCCGACGAGATCTCTCCCGACACCTGCCGTCTCTGGGACGAAAAGACCCATGAGAAACTGGACAAGGATCGTTTCCGCCGGGATCTGGGCGGCGCGGAGGAAGCCTACGAAGAGGTCATGCGCCGCCTTATGGGGGAACAGTAAGGAATGGGCGGTTTTTTCGGCGCCATCTCCAAGCGCGACGTAGTACTGGATCTGTTTTTCGGAACTGACTACCACTCCCACCTCGGCACTCGCCGGGGCGGCTTGGTACTCTATGACCGCGAGGACGGCTTCCAGCGGCAGATCCATAACATTGAAAACACCCCTTTCCGCACCAAGTTTGAAAACGACCTCGCGAAGTTCCACGGCACGGCGGGCATCGGCTGCATCAGCGACACCGACCCCCAGCCCCTCTTGGTGCGCTCTCACCTCGGCCTCTACGCCATCACCACCGTCGGCATCATCAACAACGCCGAGGCGCTGGTGGCCAAGTATTTTTCCGACCACGGCCACCAGTTCATGGCCATGAGCTCCGGCAAGGTCAACGACACCGAGCTGGTCGCCGCCCTTATCAACCAAAAGGACGACTTGGTCAGCGGCATCCGCCACGCGCAGGAGGAGATCGAGGGCTCCGCCACCATCCTCCTGCTCACCAAGGACGGCATCATCGCCGCCAGAGATAAGCTGGGCCGCCTCCCCGTCCTTATCGGCCGCGACTCCAAGGGCTTTTGTGTCTCCTTTGAGTCCTTCGCCTACCAGAAGCTGGGCTATCAGGACGCCTATGAGCTCGGCCCGCAGGAGATCGTGGAGCTGACCCCCGACGGCTGGAGCACCCTGTCCCCGCCGGGCTCGGAGATGAAGATCTGTGCCTTTTTGTGGACGTACTA
>CARXAY010000259.1 GCA_949093475.1 uncultured Oscillospiraceae bacterium | reverse complement strand
CTGCTGTGTTCCAGCGGCGCGCCCACCTCCTTGATCTGCTTTTTGCAGGTGTTCCACAGGTATTTCACCCGCTGGGCCAAGTCCGGGTCGGTCGTCCCCGCCCCCGAACCGATCTTGGGGAAGGAGGGCAGGCGGGCGAGATCCCACCGCTCCGCTTCCCCCAGCGCCTGAAGCTCGCCCACCGTCATAGAGAGGCTGTCGCAGTAGGACGGCGCGCCCATCCGGCACTCCTCGACCAGCGGGGCGAACTGACGCCGCCAATAGCCCGCCAGCTTTCTGATCCGCCCCAGAAGATAGTCCCCCCACGGGGTCTGGGCCGCGTCCGTGATCCCCTCTAAGGCGTAAAGCGTCCGCTGCTCGGCCAGCCAAGCGCCCGGCTTGGGATGGCTGCGGAGCTTTTGATAGATGTCCATAACCATCTGCCCCAGCGGCGCGTCGTTCTGCCCCGGGGCAAACATCTCCAGCAGCAGTTCAAAATCCCCGTCGGGGGTCTCATAGCGGCGCTCCAGAACCTCTTCCATGGTCTCCCGCAGAAGAAGCTGCCCCTCCCCCTCGTCGCACAGGCGAAAGTCGGGGTCAAGGTCGATGAGATGTCCCCACCGGCGCAGCAGATCTTGACAGAAGGCGTGGATGGTGGAGATGTGGGCGGCGTACACCAAATTCATCTGCCGCCGCAGGTGGCGGTCAGAGGGCCGCTGGGCCAGCGCCTTGGCCAGCTCCTCGCTGATGCGCTCCCGCAGCTCGGCGGCGGCGGCGTTGGTGAAGGTGATGATGAGAAACTCGTCCACGTCCGCGCCCCGCTCGCTCCGATCCAAAAGCCGCTCCACCAGCACGCGGGTCTTCCCCGCGCCGGCGGCGGCGGACACCAGCAGCGGCCCGCCCGTTTCCTCCACGGCCAGCCGTTGGTCAGCGGTCAGCGGAAAGCCCATCGCCCTCACCTCCTTCCAGTGCGCTCCAAAAGTCCTCCGCCTTCAGCTTGTGCCCCCAGCGGCGGCAGTCGCCGCCCTTGCCCTCCTCAAACTGGCAGGCGGCGGCATAGGGACACCAGCGGCAGGCGTTTTCCTCCGCCCCGCGCCAGTAGGGGTCGGCGGCCACCGTGCCTGCGGCCAGCTCCCGGCCCACCTCCTCCAAAATGCGATCCACATGGGCGCGCAGCTTGCCCAGTTGCTCCAAGGAGGCCAGACTGTCTCCGCTGAACGCGCCGTCCTTTTTCACCTTGACGGGCAAAAACCGCTCCATATCCTCCGTGCCCGCCATGGCGGCAAGCACCGTCTCGTCCTCCAGCAGCAGGCCCCGGCGCCGCAGCTCCTTGTCCGCCGCCTTACGGCGCAGCCCCTCGTCCATATCCCGGCTGCCGGACACCAGCGCCTCCCGGGCGGGAACGTACAGCACCCCCGAGCCCACCACATCCTTGCCGAAATACTCCTTCCCCCGCTGTTCCAGCGTAAAGAGATAGAGCAGCATCTGCAAGCCAATGCCGTAGAAAATATCCGTCAGATCGAAGCTCTTCTGCCCCGTCTTATAGTCCACCACCCGAAGATAGAGCTTCCCGTCGTGCTCCCAGCCGTCCACCCGGTCTACAAACCCGGAGACGCTGACCTTCACGCCGTCTACCTCCAACTCCACCGGGGGCATATCCTTGTTCGTGCCGAAGCCCAGCTCAAAGGCGATGGGCCGGAAGTCCGAGCGGCTCAGCTCGGCGGTGACGTTGTCCACCACCCGTTCCACCGTCCGCCCCAGACGGCGGAACAGATAGGCAAAGCGGGGGGTCTTATCCTCCAGTCCCCCCAGCTCCTCGTTGAGATACCGCTCCATGGCCCGGCGGGTCAGGTCGTGGACGGTCTCCTCGTCCATGGACTTGTCCCAAGCGCGCAAGACCTCCTCCAGCACCGCGTGGACAAACGTGCCGTACTCCGGCGCGTCGAACCCCGCCCGGCGGCGGGGCTGGGCGTCCAGTCCATAGCGCATGAAGTAGGAAAAATGGCAGGAGCGGTAGAGATCCAGCCGGGACGCCGACATAGGCACCCGCTTGCCGTAGAGGGCCTCCACCCCGCTGCGGGACAGGGCCTGACGGTTTCCGGCGTTCCCCCGTTTCAAGCGCTCCAGCGCCCCCTCCAGCTCTTCGATCCCTTCCAGCGCCCGGCGCACCTCCTCGTGTTCTCCCGCCAGCTCCAGCGCGGTCTCCGCCGCCGCCAGACGGGGATCCTGTCCCGGCTCGGCCCACGCGCCGGGAAACAGGGCCGTCAGCCGGTGGAGCAGGAACGAGCCCCGCCGCTCCTC
>CARXAY010000258.1 GCA_949093475.1 uncultured Oscillospiraceae bacterium | reverse complement strand
ATAAATACTCCTCTCACAGTAGCGGCGAAAAGATACGCAGGATACTGCGGATCAGCCGCTGCGGCCAAGGTACGTTGCGGCAGTCCTCCAGCGTCCACTGACGGCACTGCTCCAACGTGGCCAAAAAGTCCTTTTTGATATCCAGCACGGCGGGGTTGTCGGTGAGCAGCGCGCCGTTTTCAAAGTGGAGAAACAGGCTGCGGTAGTCCAGATTCACCGAGCCTACCGTGCCGTAGCGGTCGTCCACCGCCACGTTTTTCCCGTGGACAAAGCCGGGGGTGTATTCGTAGATCTTCACTCCGCCCCGGATCAGCGGCTCATAGTGGGCGCGGGTCATCTGAAACACCGTCTTTTTGTCCGGGATGTGGGGGGTGATGATGCGCACGTCCACCCCGGCCTTGGCGGCGTTCACCAAGGCGGTGTTCATCACCTCGTCGATGACAAGGTAAGGGGTGGTGATATAGATATACCGTCTCGCGCGGTTAAAGAGGTTGAGGTACACCGTCTCCCCCACCGGCTCGTCATCCCACGGGCAGTCGGTATACGGCTGCACCCAGCCGTTTTCCGGGAAGCGGGGCGTGTCCGCCGGGCGGAAGTCCTCAATGCGCTCCCCTTTCCCGGAGGCAAAGGCCCACATGGTGAGAAACATCACCGACATCGACCACGCCGCCGGGCCTTCGATGCGGATGGCGCTGTCCTTCCAATGGCCGAACCGCTCCCGGCGGTTGATATATTCGTCGGCCAAATTGATCCCGCCGGTAAACACCACCCGGCCGTCCACCGACATGATCTTGCGGTGGTCGCGGTTGTTCAAAACTGTGGACACCACGGGCACAAAGCGGTTGAAATTCATGCACTTGACGCCCAGCCGCTCCAGCTCCTTGTCGTAGTGGTTGGGCAGGGTAAACACACAGCCGATGTCGTCATAGATCACCCGCACGTCCAGCCCTGCTGCGGCCTTTTCCTTCAGAATGTCCAGCACCGCGCCCCAGAACTCTCCGGGCTGGATGATGAAATACTCTAAAAAGATATAGTGTTCCGCGCTGCGAAGGGCCTCCAGCATGGGCTGAAAGCAGTCGTCCCCCAAGGCGTAATAGGTCACCTGACTGTCGGCATAGGCCGGGCAGTGGGCATAGCGCTCCAGATAGCGGGCCTGCGCCCCGGCGGTCGTGCCCGACTGCGCCGCCACCTCCTCGCAGCGGTAATCTCCCTTCAAGGTCTCGTCCATGCTGCGCTCCATCCGTTGCAGCCTGCGGCGCATGGACGGGGTAAAGCGGTTGCCCCGGCTCAAAAGATAGAGCATCCCACCCAGCACAGGAAGGCTCAGGATCAGAATGATCCAAGCGATCTTATACCCGGAGTTGGTGGTGGAGCTGGACACGATCCACAGCACCGCCGCCAGAGAGAGGAGCGTTGCACACCAGTAGAGGGGGATAAAGTATTGGCTGAACGCCGTCATCGCCACCGCCAACACGCCTAACTGCAGCAGGATCGCCATGCCGGTCAGAACCACGCGGTGGGTCAGGATCGATCCTATTTTCTTCATTTCTTGTTCTCCTTCACCACCACTGCCCCCTCACCCAGCAGCTCCTTCAGCTCGGCCAGAAGCGCCTCATGGAGCTGGCAGGTCACACCGCCCAGCTTTTTCCCTTCCTGCTCCAGATAAAGCACTACCTTGCTGTGGCCGGGGAACATGGTGAGGATGCAGTTGATCCGCTCCACATGGGGATCGTCCCCGCTCTTCAGGCGGAGATAGAGGGTTTTCGTCTCCTCGTCTCCCCCTGCCAGCTCATCCAGCAAGCCGTCCTCCAGCGGGTAGACCCTATTGCAGAGAAGCTGGGGGGCTTTTTCGTCCCGGACGGACAGCTTGCCGTAAACCACCACGGGGAAGTTGGCCTTCAGGTAGCTGCCGCTTTCATTGAGGGTACGGGAAAAAGCCAGCAGCTCCATCGCGCCGGTGTCGTCCTCCAAGGTCACATAGGCCATCAGGCTGTTGTTGCGGGTGGTCTTGGTCTTGACCGCCGAGATCACCCCGGCGACGATCACCTGCTGCTCGTCCCGGTAGCGTTCCGGGCCCTCCTCCCGCTCAAAGTCCGCCAAGATCGGCCCGATGGGCTCTGCCTTACGGGCGCGGGCCGCAGCGCGGTATTCGTCCATCGGATGCCCGGAGAGGTACAGTCCCGTGACCTCCTTCTCCATGAGCATCCGCTCCCGCTGGGTATACTCCGGAATATCCGGCAGGGGGATCTCCGGGATGGTGATGATCGCTCCCCCGCCCCCGCCAAAGA
>CARXAY010000257.1 GCA_949093475.1 uncultured Oscillospiraceae bacterium | reverse complement strand
GTTTGGAGCGAGGCCCAAGAAAAAACGGAGAAAGTGATTGAAATTTGCAAAGAGGTGTGGTATAATCCCTTCAGCATCAAAACATAGGAGGGAAAACCAATGGAACACGTCCGTACCTTGAACGGCGCCACTCTGAAAAAGAGCGCGGCCCACGGCGGCTGTGGCGAGTGCCAGACCTCTTGCCAGTCCGCTTGCAAGACCTCTTGCACGGTTGCCAACCAGAAGTGCGAGAACGAGGACAACCGCTGATCAAAACCCGGCACATTTAGGATGGGGTGGGCCTGCGCCCGCCCCATTTCCTTGTCTACGAAAGGAAGAGAGAGAACATGGTACATACATTTGAAGCCCTCGGCATCTACATCGCTTGCGATGTCAACAGCGGGGCAGTCCATGTGTTGGATCGGGCGGGTTATGATACGCTGAACGCGCTCATTGCGGCCCAAGGGCAAGAACCCGACTTTTCCGCCAAGCCCGCCGACGCCGGCCCTGCATGGGATGAGCTGAAGGGCCTCTATGATGCGGGGCTGCTTTTCACCAAAGACGACTACATTGACCCTCAGGCCGCCGCCTTGATGCAGCAGGATGCGCCCATCAAGGCCCTTTGCCTCCATGTGTCCCATGACTGTAACCTTCGCTGCCGCTATTGCTTTGCCTCCACCGGCGATTTTGGCACAGGGAAACGCATGACGATGAATTTTGAGACCGCCAAGCGGGCCATCGACTTCGTCATCGAAAAGTCGGGCCAGCGGCGCAACTTAGAGGTGGACTTCTTCGGCGGCGAGCCACTGATGGCTATGGATACAGTGAAAAAGACGGTGGAGTATGCCCGCTCCATTGAGAAAGAGCATGGGAAAAACTTCCGCTTCACCATCACCACCAACGGCGTGCTGCTGGATGATGAGACCATTGAGTATATCAATCAAGAGATGTCCAATGTGGTTCTCTCCTTGGACGGCCGGCCTGAAGTAAACGATTATATGCGGCCTACAGTGAACCAGAAGGGGAGCTACGAGATCATTGTGCCCAAATTCCAAAAGTTGGTGGCAGGGCGGGGGACAAAGGACTACTATGTCCGAGGCACCTTTACCCGCCACAATCTGGACTTTGCCAAGGACGTACTCCACTATGTGGAGCTTGGCTTCAAGCATATGTCCATGGAACCGGTGGTGTCCGACCCGAGCTGCGACTGGGCGCTGCGGGAGGAGGATGTCCCCGCCATCGAAGCGGAGTATGAGCGCTTGGCGGAGGCTCTGCGCGCCCATCCGGAGGCGAATTTCTTCCATTTCAACGTGGATCTGGCCCAAGGGCCTTGCGTCATCAAACGCCTGCGGGGATGCGGGGCGGGGTGCGAGTATGTGGCCATCACCCCGGACGGAGATATCTATCCCTGCCACCAATTTGTGGGGAATGACGAATTTCTGTTGGGCAACCTTTATGAAGGCACGTTCCGGCGGGAGTTGTCCAAAAAATTTGCCGGGCTGAACATTTACACCAGAGAAAAATGCAAGGACTGTTGGGCGCGTTTTTATTGCAGCGGCGGGTGCAGCGCGTCTAATCTGGCGGTCAACGGCGATATTAAAGTACCCCATGAGGTGGGCTGCGCACTGGAGCGCAAACGGCTGGAATGTGCCATTGCGTTGAAGGCGATCAAAGCGGGAATGTCAGATTGAAATATGTCCAACTGAAATAGAAAGGCCGCTCATTTCATCTCGAAATGAGCGGCCTTTTCGCAATATGTGGGTGGGCGCCTCAGAGGGGGAACACCACATCTTGTGAGGACGGCGGAAGAGGAACTGTCCGGCGGTTTCTTTTCGTTTCAATGGTTTACATAATGCAATTAACATAAAGCATTGACATAATTACCAAAAATGAAAAACTTACCATGAAACGCTTGAAAGGCAAGAAAAATCGCGGTATAGTATCCATAACATAACAGCGAGGTGACCCAAGCAAATGACCCTTGGTTTTATCGGCGCAGGAAATATGGTAACCGCCATATTGAGCGGCGTGTTCAAACAGGGGTTGGCTCGGCCGGAGGATATTTGGCTGTCCAACCGCTCACAAGAGAAGCTTCTCCCTTGGGCAGAAAAGGGCGTTCATGTGACAACGGATAATGCCGTTGTGGCAGAAAATGCCCAGCTCATCGTCTTGGGAGTAAAGCCTCAGGTGTTCGATGAGGTACTTCCTCAAGTTGCCCCTCACGCCGCCGGGAAATGTATCCTTTCTATTGCGGCGGGGATCTCGTCAGGATATCTCAAGGAACGCCTGCCCGGCGCGCTGGTGACCAG
>CARXAY010000256.1:1551-2293 GCA_949093475.1 uncultured Oscillospiraceae bacterium | reverse complement strand
CTCCAGCCCCCGGTCATAGGCCGCCTGACGATCCCGGCCCAAAAGCTCCACCGGCCCGAGCATGATATTTTCAATGACCATCAGATGAGAAAAGAGGTTGAAGGACTGAAATACCATGCCCATCTTTTTCCGCAGCTCCTGAATGGGTGCGCCCTTTTCCAGAATATTGATCCCGTCGATGACGATCTCCCCGGAGGTAGGGGTCTCCAGCCGGTTCAAACAGCGCAGAAAGGTACTCTTTCCTGTGCCCGAAGGGCCGATGATGGAGATGACCTCTCCTTTTTCAATGGTGCAGTTTACGTCCTTCAAGGGCGTCGCGTTGGGAAACTCCTTACGCAGATGCTTGACGGTGATCATTCCATCACCACCCCCTTTACGATTCGCTTGCGGCGTTTCGGATCAAGCCGCTTTTCCAGCGCCGACAGGCTGAGCCCCAGCAGGTTGGCCAAGGCAAAGTAGATGATCGCGGTGGAGATGAGGGAGAAGAACGCGTCATAGGTCAGACCCCGAACGATGTCGCTCATGCGGGTCAAATCCTGAATGGTGATGTAGCCCACCACCGAGGTCATCTTCACCATGGAGATAAACTCTCCCCGATAGACCGGCAGGATGGTGCGGATGGCCTGCGGCGCGGTGACCTTCCAAAAGGCGCGGGCCTTACCAAAGCCAAGGGCCTGCGCCGCCTCCAGCTGTCCGGCGTCCACCGTTTCGATGCCCGTGCGCATCATCTCGGACACATAGG
>CARXAY010000256.1:0-1541 GCA_949093475.1 uncultured Oscillospiraceae bacterium | reverse complement strand
CCACCGCCACGCCGCTCTTCAGATCCTTCAACACAAGGAAGTAAAGGATCATCAGCAGCACCAGCACCGGAACCCCCTGAACGAGCCGCACCAAAAAGCGGACGGGCACGTTGAGCCATTTGCGCTTGGAGCGGCGGGCCATGCACAGACCAAAACCCAGCGCCGTTCCCAGCACCGCCGAGGCCACCGAGATCAGCAGGGTGACCCCCAGCCCCCGGACAAAGAGCTTCCAGCGGTTCTCCAGAATAAAGGTCTTATAGAATCCGTTTTGCAGATAGCTCCAAAGCCCTCCGCCGCTGGCTTCCTCATCAGAGCGGACAATGGCCACGATGCCGCCGGTGTAGTCCGGCTGGGAAAAGAGCACCGACTGCTTGCGTTCCTCGGTGACGGTGACGCAGGCGCCCCCCATGTCAAATTTCCCGGCCTGAATTCCGGGAACCAGCGCGCCGATGTCCATGTCGGTGATCTCCAGCGCATAGCCCAGCTCGTGGCAGATACGTATGGCAACCTCGATGTCATAGCCCACGATCTCCCCGTCCTTGATGTAGGCAAAGGGAGCGCAGGAGGTGGACGTGGCAAAGCGGATCACGCCCCTCTCTCCCGTCAGGGGCAGGTCGGGGAGAACCTTCGCGGCGTCGTCCTGCCCAAACCAGCGCTCGTCCATTTCCGCTAAGATCCCGCTGTTTTTCAGCTCCTCCAGCACCGGGTCGACCTCATCCCGCAGGGCGGTGTGATCCAGAGGAAAGGCAAGGGCATAGGAGTCGGTTCGGAACATCTCCGGGATGAGCCGCAGGCCGGGGGTCTTGTTCACAATATCCCGGGCCATGGGCTCATCGGTGATCATGGCGTCTACCTTTCCCGCCAAAAGAGCCGTGACAATGTCGGGCTGGGCGTTGAAGTAGGATATCTGGGCGTCGGGCAGACGCTCCAGCGCCACCCGGTCAAAGACCGACCCGGTGGCCACCCCCAGCGTTTTCCCGTTCAGCTCGTCCAGCTCGCCGGAAAGACAGTTCATCTCCTCCGGCGCAAGGACTTCCAGATAGGTCTCGGTGGTGACGGTGCGTTCCACCGTGGCCTTCGCCCCGGTGGGCAGGATAAATTCGGTCAGGCCGTATTCCGTGCCGTCCGCCGCCCAGTCGTAGGTATAGCCCAGCCGCGTCCAAGGGTAGCCGTCCTCGCCGTAGGAGGCGGCGGTGTTGTCCGCAAACCAGTCCTGATACCAGTCCTCCCCGGTCAGCTCCTCCGTCATAGTGCTGGCGGTCACGTCCGGGTCAAAGGCGGGGCGCAGCAGGTCGTCCGGGTCGGCCCACAGGGTGGTGAAGTGGGTGTACCCTGCGTCAGGGGGCAGACCGATGAGCTGGCAGAGCCGCAGCTCCCAGTCCTCCACACCGTCTGAATTGGCGGCGTACCACGCCTCAAACTCCGCACCGGAGAACACCCACACCGGCTCTTCTCCCACGGTAACGGACGCTCCGTCCGGGTAGTCCTCCGGGGTGTCGTTCCAGGTGCATACCAGTACCCGGTCGCCCGCATCGTTCCAC
>CARXAY010000255.1 GCA_949093475.1 uncultured Oscillospiraceae bacterium | reverse complement strand
TGTACGACCCGCTGGGCGGCGTGCCCGCCATTGAGGAGGTGCGCTTTTCCATCGCCCACAACCGGGGGTGCTTCGGGGCGTGTAACTTCTGCTCGCTGGCCTTCCATCAAGGGCGCTTCATCACCGTGCGAAGCCATGAGAGCGTGTTGCGGGAGGCCAAGCTCCTGACCGAGCATCCCGGCTTCAAGGGCTATATCCACGATGTGGGCGGGCCCACGGCCAACTTCCGCCACCCCTCCTGCGAGAAGCAGCGCAAGGCGGGGCTGTGCAAAAACCGGGCCTGCCTTTCCCCGGAGGCCTGTCCCAATTTAGACGCGGATGAGAGCGACTATCTGGAGCTGCTGCGGGAGCTTCGCGCTCTGCCGGGGGTGAAGAAGGTGTTCATCCGCTCCGGCATCCGCTTTGACTACGTTCAGGCGGATAAGTCGGGGGCGTTCTTGCGGGAGCTGGTGCAGTATCATGTGTCGGGGCAGCTCAAGGTAGCCCCGGAGCATTGCGTGGACAAGGTGCTGGACTACATGGGCAAGCCCCACAACAAGGTCTATGAGACCTTCCGCCAGCGGTATGATTCCCTCAACAAAAAGTACGGCAAGGAACAGTATTTGGTGCCCTACCTCATGTCCTCCCATCCGGGGTGTACCTTGGAGGATGCGGTGGAGCTGGCCTGCTGGCTCAACCGCTCCGGCCGCCAGCCGGAGCAGGTTCAGGACTTCTACCCCACGCCGGGGACGCTGTCCACCTGTATGTACTACACCGGCCTTGACCCCCGCACCATGAAGCCGGTGTTCGTCCCAAAAACGCCCCATGAGAAGGCCATGCAGCGGGCGCTGATGCAGTGGAAACGTCCGGAGAAGCGAGCGCTGGTGCTGGAGGCGCTGCGTCTCACCCACCGGGAGGATCTGATCGGCTACGGCAAGGAATGCCTGCTGCGGCCCGACCCCGGACAGGGAAGCGGCCGGAGAACCTATCAGGGAAAAAGGCCGCAGGCAAGACAGGAGGCGGCCAAGGAACGGCCGGAAAGGCAAAAAAAGAAAGCCGGCTGGGCCAAGGCGAAGCCCAAGCCCAACGCCAAGCCGAAAACAGGCCGGAAAGGGAGAAAGAGAACATGAAAACAGCCATTGTGACCGACACCAACTGCGGTATTTTTCCAGAAGAGGGGAAGAAGCTGGGGATCTTTGCTCTGCCCATGCCGGTGATCTTGGACGGCAAGGAGTATTTTGAAGGGGTGGATCTGACCCATCAGGAGTTCTACCGCCGGCTGGAGGAAAATGCGGACGCATCCACCTCCCAGCCCGCGCCGGGAGACGTGCTGGAGCTGTGGGAGAAGGTGCTGGGCGAGGGATACGACGAGATCGTCCACATCCCCATGTCCGGCGGGCTTTCCGCCTCCTATCAGACCGCGCTGGGTCTGGCGGCGGAGTTCAAGGGCAAGGTACGGGTGGTGGACAACCACCGGGTGTCCGTGACCCAATACGACAGCGTGATGGACGCGGTGGCCCTTGCCGCCCAAGGCAAGACCGGCGCGGAGATCCAAGAGACGCTGGAGCGGACGGGGCTGGAATCGGTGATCTTTTTGGGCGTGGACACGCTGAAGTATTTCAAGAAAAACGGCCGCTGTACCGCCGCCACCGCCGCCCTTGGGTCGGTCTTGAACATCAAGCCCCTCCTGAAGTGCGACGGCGAGCGGTTTGACGCGGTGGCCAAGGTACGCGGCACGGTCAACTGCCGCAAAAAGCTGCTGGAGACAGCGGTGGCCGCCGCCGATACCCTGCGCGCCGGAGGGCCGGTGAGCATCGGCGTGGCGGGGAGCTTCGCCCGCGAGGAGGACGAGGCCGCGTGGTTCGAGGAGGTGAAGGCGGCCTTCCCCGGCGACCGCCTGCATTTTGAGCCGCTGTCCTTCTCGGTCATCTGTCACACCGGGCCAAACGCCTTCGGGCTGGGCATCTCCCGCCGGGCGGCGCTCTGATCACAACGGAAGAGTAAAAGGCACGAAACCGAAAAGGTTTCGTGCCTTTTGCTTTATATCAGCGTCCAGACGTATTTCAAAAGCAGTCTGCGTCCAAGGGGAAGACCCTTGGCCCGGCGGGCGGCGGCGCGGGCCATGGCCTCCATGGCGGCGCGTTCCTCCGCTGTGAGAGTGTGTTGGCTGAAGCGGGCCTTTTGGGCCAGACGGAGGGCCTCCTGCGGAATGTCCGCGCCCCCATGACGGGAGAGGACGAGGAGGTAACGGTAAAGGGCGAGGACGGCCTGATTTGGGTCGTTCTGGGTACACTTTTTCCGCAAATGGGCGCGGCGGAGGAG
>CARXAY010000254.1 GCA_949093475.1 uncultured Oscillospiraceae bacterium | reverse complement strand
TGCGAAATATATCACAAAAAGGTGAGGCGTATGAAATCGAAGGTCACGTTAAAGGAGCTGGTGGGCACCAAGATCGTCTACGCGGTGCTGCTGGCGGTGTATTATTGGATGTGGGCGCGCCGGGACTGGCACGGATACTACGAGACGATCCAGTCCGTCGTGGTCGTCTTTACCGTGGTTTTCTTCGGCCTTCAGGCCCACCGGGCGCATAAGTTCCACAAGGAGGAGCGGGACGAGCTGGCGGAGCGGAATCTGCGCCGGGCGGACAGCCTATGCTGGAAGCTCTTCGTGGCCGCGGCGGCCGTCATCGCCTTTGCTGGGGGGGTGCTTTGAGCGCCGCAGCCATGGGCTATGCTCTGGTAGGAACGATCCTTGCGCTGACCGTGGTGCGCTTTGTCGCCTTTTGCATGATGGACAGCAAAGGGATCTGAATGGAAACAGCAAAACGGGGGGCGGCCTTTTGGGCCGCCCCCCCGTTTTGCTTTATTCCTCCTCGGTGAACGTGAACAGCTCCTCCACGGGAACGGAAAACACCTTGGCAATGTCCATCGCCAGCTTGAGGGAGGGATTATACCGCCCGTTTTCCAGATGTACGATGGTTTCCCGGCGGGCGTGAACCAGCTCGGCCAGCTCCGCCTGCTTTAAGCCTGAGCGCTCCCGGTATTCCTTCAGCTTCGTCTTTAACATATCACTCTTCTTTTTTCTCCTCTTCCGCTTTGACCTCCACCCGGATCTCCAGCACCCGGCGGTGTTCGATCTTGGTGACGGTGACGTGGAGGTTTTCGTAGTCAAAGCTGTCCCCCACCTCCGGGATGCGGCCGATTTGCTCCAGCACCCAGCCGGAGACGGTGGCGCTGTCGCCCTCCCCCTTCAGAGAGAACAGCTCGTAGAGGTCGCTGAGGTCGGCGGAGCAGGCAATGGTATACGACCCGTCGGCGTTTCGGTGGAAGGTCTCGATGACCTCGTCGTGCTCGTCCCAGATCTCCCCCACCAGCTCCTCCAAAATGTCCTCCAAGGTCACGATGCCCTCCGTGCCGCCGTATTCGTCCACCACCACCACCATGTGGTTCTTGCTGGCCTGAAGGACGCGCATGAGGTCGGAGATCTTCGTGCCCGGCGTGGTGCAGATCACCTCGCCATAGATGGCGGAGAGGTCGGTCAGCCCCCGGTATCTCGCCGCATAAAAGTCCTTTTCGTGGATGATGCCGATGATGGAGTCGATGGTCTCCCGGTACACCGGCAGGCGGGAGTACCCCGTCTGGACGAAGCGGATGGCCAGCTCCTCGGGGGTGATGTCCTCGGGGACGGCCTCAATGTCCACCCGGGGGGTGAGGATCTCCCCCACCTCCAAGTCGTCGAACTCGATGGCGGCGCGGATGAGCTGGCTCTCGTGGGCGTCCAGCCCGCCCTCGTCCTCCGCCTGCTCCACCATGGCGGCCAGCTCCTCGTCGGTGATGCCCCCGTCCTCCGGGGTGCGGAAGAGCTTGGACATGGCGTTTTTCAGCTGGGTAAACAGGAAGGCCAGAGGGGTAAAAAACCGCACCAAAAGCCCCATGAAGGGGGTGACGAACATGGCGAAGCTCTCCGGCCGCTCCTTGGCGACGCTTTTGGGGGTCACCTCACCGAAGATCAGCACCAGCAGGGTAAGTACCACCGTGGACACCGTCGGGCCATATGCCCCGCCCAGCAGTCCGGTAAAAAACACTGTTGCCACGGTGGTGGCCGAAATGTTCACGATGTTGTTGCCGATCAGAATGGTGGTCAGAAGCCTGTCATAGTCCTCCGCCAGAGCCAGACACTTCCCGGCCCGCTTGGCCTTTGGGCCGTCTCCCTCCGCCCAGCTTTTCAGGCGGATCTTGTTCAGCGAGGAAAAGGCGGTCTCGGTGGCGGAGAAGAAGGCGGAAAGGGCCAACAGCGCCACAAGCGCCGCCACCATCATAATACTGGGTATGTCCATGTGGACAAATCAACTCCCGTGCTTCAAATTTCCCGGTAAAACACCGGGTTTAGGGCATTATAGCATATGTCGCAGCGGGGCGCAAGTACCCCTTGCCAAGGCTAAATCTCTTATGGTATACTATATTTGTCTATCATGGGAAATTGTAACTATCCTCTTGAAAGGGGCGTATTCCATGAAAAGTCCGTACAGCACCTATCACGGCCGCAAAAGCTGGCTGCGGCGTATTCTCATCGCCATTGTTGTGCTGCTGGTCATCGCTCTGGCAGCCGCCATCGTCGGGCTGTTCGTGCTGCCTAACTATGTGGAGTACACCCCCGACGGCCCCCGTCTGGTTCTGCCCTTC
>CARXAY010000253.1 GCA_949093475.1 uncultured Oscillospiraceae bacterium | reverse complement strand
GCAATACGTTTCCCTTGGAAAACGCCTCCAAGGGGTTGACCTTGAACACCCTAAAATACATTGCGATCATAGCCATGACCATCGACCATGTTGCGTTTGCATTTGTGCCCGATGGAACGGCGTTGGCCATCGCCATGCATACGATTGGAAAGATTACCGGGCCAATTATGTTCTTTTCCGCCGTAGAGGGCTACCACCATACAAGGAGCGTGAACAAGTATATGCTCCGCTTGGCTGCCTTTGCGGTAATCAGTTGGTTTCCCTTCTTGCTTTTCCACTATGGCGGTGTGTTGACGGAGGTGTCGTTCATGCGTCCCAACGTGATCTACACGATTTTTCTTGGCGTGTGGGCGATCCGTATTCGGAGAAGCGAGCGTTTGAAAAATCCAGTGCTGAAAACGCTCTTGATCCTTGCGCTGGTGATCCTTTGCGTGCCGGCAGACTGGGGCTGCACAGGTATCCTGATCATTATTGTGTTTGATTTTTATTACGGAGACTTCAAAAATCAGGCGTTTGCTTATAGTCTGGTCGTGCTGCTCGATATGTACGTTCTTTCTATGCTGACGAGGCCCTTTTTCGGGTTGTTTTATGACGGTGCATTTTCGTTTGATTTAGAGTACTACGCATATATGATCGAAAACGTAGGTGCCTTCCTCCCGATCGCTTTGCTCTATTTTTACAAAGGTGAGCATGGGAGAAAAAACGGGTTCTCCAAGTGGTTTTTCTATCTCTTTTATCCACTCCACTTGTTGCTGCTGGGTTTGTTGCAATTTCTGTTTCGCTGAAAGGTATAAACGCCGAAGGCTTTGACGGCCTTCGGCGTTTTCTTGCCTTTTTCGGGGAAGTGTGGTAGACTAATAAACAAGTATGCTTGTCGACTCAGGAGGCTCTTATGACAAAAAAATTGGAACGCATCCTACCCTTGGTGCAAAAGCCCGCCCGGTATACAGGCGGGGAGTACCGGGCGGTGGTGAAGGATAAAGAGACCGTGGATTTTCGCTTTGCCCTGTGTTTCCCTGATACATACGAGATCGGCATGTCCAATCTGGGTGTGCGTATCCTCTATGGGGTGATGAACAGCATGGAGGGAGTGTGGTGCGAGCGTGCTTTTGCCCCTTGGGGAGACATGGAGGAGCAGATGCGCGCCCACAATATTCCGCTGTGGGGCTTGGAGAGCGGAGACCCCTTACAGGAGTTCGACATCATCGGCTTCTCTCTGGGCTATGAGATGGCGTACACCAACGTCCTCAACATGATGGACTTGGCCGGGTTGGAGGTGCGGCGGGAAAACCGGGCCGACACATGGCCGCTCATCGTGGCTGGGGGGACGTGCTGCTACAACCCCGAGCCGCTGGCTGATTTTGTAGACGTGTTCTCTCTGGGCGAAGGGGAGGACGTGACGGTGGAGATGATCAACGTCTGCCGTCGGGCCAAGAAGGAGAAGTGGAGTAAGAGCCGGCTGTTGAAGGAACTTTCCAAAGTGCCGGGGCTGTATATTCCGAGTCTGGTGGATGTTACCTACGGCGAGGACGGCACGATTGCGGCGCTTACTCCGTCTGAAGGGGTGGAGCTTCCCATCCTCAAGCGGGTGGTCAGCGACATGAATACCTCCTATTTTCCCACCGACACCATTGTTCCCTCCACCGAGGTGGTTCACGACCGGGTGACGCTGGAGCTGTTTCGCGGGTGCATCCGGGGCTGCCGGTTCTGTCAGGCGGGGTACGCCTACCGTCCGGTGCGGGCCAAAGATCCCAAGGTGGCGCTGGAGCAGGGGATCGCGGCGTGCAAGGACTCGGGATATCAGGAGATGACCCTCTCCAGCTTGTCCACCAGTGACTACCGTCCTTTGGTAGAGCTGTGCGACGGGCTGCTGGACTACTGCAAGCCCCGTGACATAGGTCTTTCTCTGCCGTCCCTGCGGGCGGACAACTTTTCCATGAGCTTGATGCAGCGGATGCAGGAGGTGCGGAAAAGCGGCCTGACCTTTGCCCCGGAAGCCGGGACGCAGCGGCTACGGGACGCCATCAACAAGAACGTCACCGAGGAGGACTTGATGCAGTCCTGCCGCACGGCCTTTTCCGGCGGCTGGACAAGCGTGAAGCTCTACTTTATGCTGGGCCTGCCCACCGAGACCGACGAGGATGTACTGGGGATCGCCGAGCTTGCCAAGAAGGTGGTGCAGTGCGGCAAGGCCTATGCCGCCAATCCCCGCCGCGTTCATGTGACGGTGTCCACCGCCTGCTTTGTTCCCAAGCCCCATACGGCCTTCCAATGGGAGGCGCAGGTGGATATGGAGGAATATATG
>CARXAY010000252.1 GCA_949093475.1 uncultured Oscillospiraceae bacterium | reverse complement strand
GCGCTCCACAACGTCAGCGACAAGGACGCCGCCATGCTCATGGCCATTGTGGCCAACAAGCTGGGCAAGCCTTTGAACGAGCTGCGCTTCAAGTCCATCAAGGAGGTCAAGTGAGATGAAATATAAGGTTACTTTGAACGGCAAGACCTATGAGGTCGAGGTGGAGCAGGGCAAGGCCATGCTCTTGGACGAGTACGAAGCCATCGCCCCTGCCGCCCCTGCCGCCGCTGCGCCCGTGGCAGCCGCTCCTGCCGCTCCTGCGGCTGCACCCGCCGCCGCTCCTGCTCCCGCTGCGGCCACCGCCGCCGGTGAGCCGGTGCCCGCCCCCATGCCCGGCACGGTTTTGCGGGTGGAGGGCAATCAGGGTCAGGCCGTCAAGGCCGGGGATCTGCTGGTGGTGCTGGAGGCCATGAAGATGGAGAACGAGATCTTCGCCCCCAAGGACGGCACGGTGGCCCAGATCGTCGCCCCCAAGGGCAGCACTGTGGAGACCGGTTCTCCCCTCATTGTTCTGGCATAAGGAGGGGCTTCCATGGATATTTTAGGAACTCTCTCCGGTCTGGTTCAGGAGTCCGGCTTCGCCGGGTTCTTGGCCGCAGGCGGCTGGAAGAACCTCATTATGATCGCCGTGGCCTGCGTTCTGCTGTATCTGGGCATCGGCAAGAAGTTCGAGCCGCTGCTGATGGTGGGCATCGCCTTCGGCGTGCTCCTCACCAACATCCCCGGCGGCGGCCTTTACCACATGGGAATGTGGGACGCCTACATCAACGAGTGCGGCTACGACCCCATCAACGACGTGGCCCTCTATGAGACCACCGACGACGGCATCCGCAAGCTCTCCATCGAGGAGTATGTCGCCGGCATCGACGGTACGCTGGAGGAGAAGGAGGAGCTGAAGGCGGCCATTCTGCCCAAGGTCACCTTCACCGACGTGGCCCACCACGGCGGCCTGCTGGACATCCTCTACATCGGCGTCAAGGCGGGCATCTACCCCTGTCTGATCTTCATCGGCATCGGTGCGATGACCGACTTCGGCCCGCTCATTTCCCGGCCCTCCTCCCTCATTTTGGGCGCGGCGGCCCAGCTGGGCGTGTTTTTGGCCTTCTTCGGGGCGATCGCGCTGGGCTTCACCGGGCCGGAGGCCGGCTCCATCGGCATCATAGGCGGTGCGGACGGGCCAACAGCCATCTTGACCACGACGAAGTTAGCGCCGCACCTATTGGGCCCCATCGCCATCGCCGCCTACTCCTACATGGCCCTCATCCCGCTGATCCAGCCGCCCATCATGCGGGCGCTGACCACCAAGAAGGAGCGGGAGGTCAAGATGGAGCAGGCCCGCACGGTGTCCAAGACCGAGAAGATCATCTTCCCCATCTTGGTGGCTACCTTCGTGATCCTGCTGATCCCCTCCACCGCGCCCCTCATCGGCTGCCTGATGTTTGGCAACCTGCTTCGTGAGACGGGCTGCACCGAGCGTTTGAGCGACACCGCCCAGAACGCCCTGATGAACATCGTCACCCTCTTCTTGGGCATCTCCGTGGGCGCGACTACCGTCGCCTCCCGCTTCCTGTCCCTCCAGACCATTATGATCATCGTTCTGGGTCTGGTGGCCTTCGCCCTGTCTACGGTGGGCGGCCTGCTGGTGGGTAAGATCATGTATGTGGTCTCCGGCGGCAAGGTCAACCCCCTTATCGGCTCTGCCGGCGTGTCCGCCGTGCCCATGGCGGCCCGCGTGGCTCAGGTGGAGGGCCAGAAGGCCAACCCCAGCAACTTCCTGCTGATGCACGCCATGGGCCCCAACGTGGCCGGCGTCATCGGCTCGGCCATTGCCGCAGGCTTCCTTCTGAAGATCTTCGGCGCGTAATTTTCCAAACTGTTATCATTTAAGAAAGGTAGGATCTTATTATGGCTAACATCGACCTCACCAAGTACGGCATCACCGGCACTGTGGAGATCATCCACAACCCCTCTTATGAGGAACTCTTCAAGGCGGAGACCGACCCCTCCCTCACCGGCTATGACAAGGGTCAGGTCAGTGAGCTGGGCGCGGTGAACGTGATGACCGGCATCTACACCGGCCGCTCCCCCAAGGACAAGTTCATCGTTATGGACGAGAACTCCAAGAACACCGTGTGGTGGACTTCCGATGAGTACAAGAACGACAACCACCCCGCCTCCGAGGCCACTTGGAAGGCCGTGAAGGACATCGCCCTCAAGGAGCTGTCCGGCAAGAAGCTGTACGTGGTGGACGCCTTCTGCGGCGCCAACCACGACACCCGCATGGCTGTTCGTTTTATCATGGAGGTGG
>CARXAY010000251.1 GCA_949093475.1 uncultured Oscillospiraceae bacterium | reverse complement strand
CCCTTGGCCGCGTCGATGACCATGACGGCGGAGTCCGCCGCCATGAGGGTGCGGTAGGTGTCCTCGGAGAAGTCCTGATGGCCGGGGGTGTCCAGAATGTTGATGCAGTAGCCCTCGTACTGGAACTGCATCACCGAGGAGGTGACCGAAATGCCGCGCTGCTTCTCGATCTCCATCCAGTCTGAGGTGGCGGCCCGGGCGTTTTTCTTCCCCTTCACCACTCCCGCCTGCGCGATCGCCCCGCCGTAGAGCAAAAACTTCTCGGTGAGGGTGGTCTTGCCCGCGTCGGGGTGGGAGATGATGGCGAAGGTTCTTCGCCTTGTGATTTCTTCGTTGATGGTCATAAAAACTGCCTCCATTCTTATGTTTCTTGGAAAATCAGGCAGTTATGCTACGTTGGACTGTGTCTCATGGTCGCGTTACCTCGCAAGGGACTGGGCCTGACGGTGGTAGGTGTGGCGGATGCCCCGGATGGCCACGCTGTACGCCCGAATATTCTCCGGCAGCGCCATGCCCATATAGCCCGTGTCCCCGATGTGGTGGATGTCCGTGCCTGTCATCTTGCACTCCAAGGCGATGCGGCGGATGGTGTCCACGTCCGCCCCCTCCTGCGACGTGCCGATGGCGGTAAGGGTCAGCTTGCCCAAGCTGTGGGCGTAGCTCACCAGCTCCCGGATATACTCGGTGGTGATGCCGGGCACGGTGCCCGGCGCTGGGAGGAGGATCACATCCGCCCCCGCCTTGGCGAAGGCGGCGATGTCCTTCTTGGTGATGATATTCTCTCCCCCTTCGCCCACGACCCCGGAGGCGTGCATCTTCCCGGCGCAGAGGGTGATCTTGTCCCCCATGGCCTTGGAGATGGCGGAGAGGGTGGAGACGATGGCGGCGTTGGAGACCCCGTTGCCGGGATTGCCCGTGAGCACCAGCAGATCGACCCCCATCTCCTGCGCCCGCTTGGCATTGTCCACCGTGGCGTACCGTCCCGGCGACATGGCCCAGATGGTGTCGGCGTTGTCCTTGGCCAGCGCGTCGTCCACCGGCTCCAAGTTCACCCCGATCATCCGCCCCGTAAGGCGCTTGAGCTCCCGCACGGTCTCCTCCGCGGGTACGTCGGGGAGGGCCTGCACCACGGGGTTTTGCACGTCGAACATATTGAGGAGGATCAGGTCCGCCCCCTGCGACGCGACAAACTCGGCGTTGGTCACATCGGCCAGCATGGGCTGGACGATGCCGATGGTCTCGCAGGCCAGCACCCGGCCCTCGCTCCCCGCTACGGCGGCGAGGAAGTCCTCCTTGGTCAGATGGGTCAGCTCGGAGGGGGTCATGCTCAAAACACGCTTTGCCATAAAAATGCTCCTTTCGCGGCTTTCCGCTTTGGTGAATGTCATATGTGGGAAAAGTATACCAGATAGCCGGGGGAAATTCAAGGGAAAGAGGGGGAAACAAACCCCGCCTGCCCTTTGTTTCCCGACTATGTCCTGTGGAGTTCGGAGACCCGTCTGTAGGGCGCGGGTTTGAAACCCGCCCCTACGGAAATGTGGTTGCGGGCGGATGGGGACATCCGCCCCTACAAAAACGTGGCTGCGTCTTTCGCGGCCCGATGAGGGCATCGGGCTCTACACTCCGGGGGAGTTTCAAAAGAGGGGGTCGCAACCCCCTCTTTTGACGTTTTAAGGGGGAGTCCAGAGGGGGGAAATTCGGAATCCCCCCTCTGGCGTCTTTTCTGGGGGGTCTGGGGGTGCTATCTTTTCCACAGGGAAAAGATAGTCCCCCAGAATGGCCCGGGCGCACACGGTGCGCCCCTACAAGGCGTTGTCGATCCCCTCCCTTACGCAAAAAACCGCCTGCCAATTGGCAGGCGGTTTTTGTCTGATCTGTGAACTTACTTCACCAGCAGGGACTTGCCTGTCATTTCCTTGGGCTGGGGGAGGCCCATGGCGTCCAGCATGGTGGGGATGATATCGCACAGGCGGCCGTCGGCCAAGCTCTTGCAGGGGGCGTTCACCGCGCAGAAGGGCACGAGATTGGTGGTGTGGGCGGTGTAGGGGGTGACCCCGTCATCCTCCAGCATCCGGTCGGCGTTGCCGTGGTCGGCGGTGATGAAGCAGATGCCGTCCATCTTCTTGACGGCTTCCAGCACCCGGCCCACGCCGGTGTCCACCGCTTCCACCGCCTTGACGGCGGCGTCGAACACGCCGGTGTGGCCCACCATGTCGCAGTTGGCGAAGTTGAGGATGACCACGTCGTACTTGCCGCTCTCGATGGCCTCCACCACCTTGTCGGTGACCTCGGGGGCGGACATCTCCGACTGGAGGTCATAGGTCGCCACCTTGGGGGAGGGGATGAGG
>CARXAY010000250.1 GCA_949093475.1 uncultured Oscillospiraceae bacterium | reverse complement strand
CACCCGCATGGGCACGACCCGCTCCACCGGCCGCGCGGACGACAGCGCGCTGGAGCGTATGGGCGACGGGATCAAGGACACCTTGGACGATTTAGGCAACGGCGCCCGCGCCGTGGCCCGGGACGCCAAGCGCGCCATGGAGTGACCAAGCTCCTGCCGCCGGTTTTGACAAAAAGAGGTCTGGTCACTTCGATGACCAGACCTCTTTCCTATCTGCAAAAGACTTACTTCCGCATGGCGTTGTCGGTGCGCCGCGGGCCGGTGGAGACGATGCCGATGGGGTGGCCGATGTGGCGCTCCAAAAAGTCCACGTAATTCCGGGCCTCACGGGGCAGCTTGGCGTAGTCCGTTTCGCCGCGAATGTCGCACTTCCAGCCGGGGAGCAGCTCAAACACGGGCTTGGCCTTCACCAGCTTTGGGGTGGTGGGGAACACGTCGGTGACCTTGCCGTCGATCTCATAGCCCACGCAGACGGGGATCTCGTCCAGATAGCCCAGCACGTCCAGACAGGTGAGAGCCACGTTGGTCGCCCCCTGAACCATGCAGCCGTATTTGGTGGCGACGCAGTCGAACCAGCCCACCCGGCGGGGACGGCCGGTGGTCGCGCCGAACTCGCCCTTGTCGCCGCCCCGGCGGCGCAGTTCGTCCCCGGCCTCGCCGGTGACCTCGCTGACAAAGGGCTCGGTTTGCGAGCCGACGCAGGAGGAGTATGCCTTGGTGACGCAGATGACCTCCTCCATGGCGGTGGGCGGCACCGCCGCACCCACGCAGCCGAAGCCGGCCAGCGTGTGGGAAGAGGTGGTCATAGGCACGATGCCCAGATCGGGGTCTTTCATCGCCCCCAGCTGGCCCTCCAGCAAAATGGTCTTGTTTTCCTTGAGGGCGTTGTGGACGAAGCCCACCGCGTCGCCCACATAGGGACGGATCAGCTCCCGCGCGGCCAGCAGCTCGCTCAGCAGCTCCTCCGTCCTGAGGGCGGGCTTGTGGTAGAGGTGTTCAAAGAGGACGTTTTTGATCTCCAGCGCGTGGGTGAGCTTTTGACGCAGCCGGGGCTCGTCAAACAGGTCGCACACCTGAACGCCGATCTTGGCGTATTTGTCCGAATAGAAGGGGGCGATGCCCGATTTGGTCGAGCCGAAGGCCTGACCCGCCAGCCGCTCCTCCTCGTAGGTGTCCTGAAGGATATGGTAGGGGAGGAGGAGCTGACACCGCTCCGAGATGATCAGGTTGGGCTGGGGGACGCCCTGCGCGGTGATGTCGCCCAGTTCCTTGACCAGCTTGGCCGCGTCCAGCGCCACGCCGTTGCCGATGATATTGGTCACATGGGGGTAAAAGATGCCGGAGGGGAGAATGTGCAGGGCAAAACGGCCGTAATCATTGATGATGGTGTGGCCGGCGTTGGCCCCGCCTTGAAAGCGGATGACCACGTCCGAGGTCTCCGCCAGCAGGTCGGTGATCTTTCCCTTGCCCTCGTCGCCCCAGTTTGCTCCAACGATCGCTTTTACCATGGTGTTACCTCCGAGCCTACGGATTCGCAGCCTGCTTTTGCAGGTCTGCCTTTTCACAGGCTCAACACGCGACATACATTATATACCACTCCCGCCGGTTTATCAAGAAAATTCTTGCCTTTTCCAAAAGAGTGTGGTAAAATAACTCCCGTTGAAATGCGTGGAAGGGGAAAATAGCGCGGACGCCGTTCAAAGAGAGCCCCAGCCAAAGGCTGAAAGCGGGGCGACGGAGGAAACGCTTGGTTCGCCCCGGAGCGGTCGTGGAGACACGGACGGCCAGCCGCCGTTACCGGCTTTTGAGCGCGCGTCTCATGGACGCGAACGTGGGTGGTACCGCGGAAGGAATGGCCTTTCGTCCCAAGTGTTGGGATGAGAGGTCTTTTTGTTTGAATGGAAAGGAAGTCGAGACGATGAAAGAACAGTTAGCAAAGATCCGCGCGGAGGCGTTGTCCGCGCTGGAGAGCGTCAAGGACGCCGCCGCGCTGGACGAGCTGCGGGTCAAATATCTGGGCAAAAAAGGGGAGCTGACCGCCGTTTTGAAGCAGATGGGCAAGCTCACCGCTGAGGAACGCCCCGCCATGGGCGCGCTGGCCAACGAGGTGCGCGCTGCGGTAGAGAACGCCGTGGACGCGGCGTCGGAAAAGCTGGCCGAGGCCGCGCTGGAGCTGAAGCTCAAGGCGGAGACGGTGGACGTGACCATTCCGGGCAAGACCCCCCAGCTGGGCCACAAACACCCCATGTATATGGCCCTTGACGAGATCAAGGACATCTTTGTGGGCATGGGCTTCACCGTTCTGGACGGGCCGGAGATCGAGCTGGCCTCCTATAACTTCGACACGCTGAAC
>CARXAY010000249.1 GCA_949093475.1 uncultured Oscillospiraceae bacterium | reverse complement strand
CCGTAGCCCGCCTTCTGCACCGCGTCAATGACGGCGGAGGGGGTGACGCTGTCGTCTCCGGCCACGGTCATCGAACCGGCGAGCAGGTTCACGTTGACTTCGGTGACGCCGGGGAGCTTGCACACGGCCTTGTCCACATGGGCCTGACAGGCCGAGCAGGTCATCCCGGTCACGGTGAATTTTTCCTTCATTGCAAGTCCTCCTTACGGCAGCAGCTTATTGAGAAGCGCCGCCAGCTCCGCCGCCTTTTCCTCCCGTTCCGCGCCGCTTTTGGCGTTGCGGACGCAGTGGGTGAGGTGGGCGGTCAATATTTCTTTGTTGGCCCGGCCAAGAAGGGCCTGCGCGGCCATGACCTGCTGGGAGATGTCCATGCAGTAGCGGTCGTCCTCGATCATGGCGAGGATGGCGTCGATCTGCCCCCGGGCGGTTTTGAGAAGCTGAGAGACCTTTTGTTTGTCGCCTTGCATAGTCTTTCCTCCAATGACTGAAAATATGGATACCCCTCCCCCTATGGGGTAGGGGTATCGTACCACGGTTTGGAAGAGTTGTCAAGAAAACCCTTGTCCACGCCTTGCCTTTGCCCGGGAGATGTGATATATTTATGAGCAATAAACCGGCCGATAAATCGGAATTTGTGGAGGGATTTTATGTTTAATGAAATATGCATATATGAGGCAAAACCGACCAAGTTAGATGAAATTGAAGAACTGATGAGGGAAGTAGCGGAATTTTACTTGGCGCAAGATGGCGTTATTGATGTACACTATATAAAACGCACTCACCGGCAAAAAGATTTCAATGCAGTGAAAGAGGGAGAATTACCTGTTCGTCTTACAAGAAATGTAGGTAAGGTAACATATGTCTTGCATTGGGTGCTGGAAAATGAAGAAGTTCATGCAAGAGTTGGAAAACTTGGGATAGAAAAATTCTATAAACGTTGGAATCGGTGTTTAACCACAATGCCCAAAATAATCTTGGGTGAGAATATTGTTTGATTTACGAATTCCAGTTTATTGGTCAAACAAAAGTCCAAAGCAGAGCGGCGGGACAGAACAAAGAGGGAGAACGGCACAGCCGTTCTCCCTCTTCATATGCACACGTTAGGCCAGCACCAGCGCCTTTTTGGGGCAGAAGTTGGCGCATTTTCCGCAGCGGATACACTTATCGTGTTCCACCTCCGGGGCGTGGAAGGCGGTCTGGCGCAGGGCGCCCACCGGGCAAACCTTGACCGCAGGGCAGGGGTGGTCTTGGGGGCAGTTGCTGATGATAACGTTCAATTGCTTCTCCATAACACCGGCTCCTTCCAAATTCGGGATTTGACGCTTGTGCCACTGTGGCAGCGGCTTACAAAACGGGGAGGTCAGTTGAACTTATAGATTTTCTGGGCGAGGCGGTAGCCGGGGATGGCGATGCCCTTGGGCAGGTTGCCCACTGCAGAGAGAGCGGCATATTTCATCTTGCGGTAAAGCTTACCGTCCTTGGCCTTTAAGTACTCCCAAAGGGCGGCCTTGACCCCCATTTTTTCCGGAGAGCCGTCCAGCATGAGGAAGATGGAGGAGATGGTCATCATCATGGAGAGGTAATTGGTCATGTACTTGCCCAGCTTGGGCTGGCGCGCCTTCACCGCGTGGAGATCGTGGGCGTCGATCATGATCTTGGTGATCCGCACCTGCTGATCCACCCGGCCCACCATCACCGATTCCTGAACCGACTGGTCGGCACGGCCGATGAAATAGCGGTAGAGATCCACGTCCATGTAATAGAGGGTCTTGACGAAGGGGAGAGGCTGGTAGACAAAGATGTTGTCCACATAGAAGGTATGCTTGGGCAGCTCCACGCCGCTTTGCCGGAGCATCTCCGTGCGGTAGATCACCGAGTGCATCAGAAGGTATTGAGAGGGGTGAAAGTGCCCGATGTCCTTCCAAGTGAACACCTTGCCCACGGGAAACACGTTGGAATAGCCCATGACCTTGCGGGTGTTGTCCTCCACGTGTTCATAGACGTAGTTGGCGATCATCAGATCCAGCGGATGGCCCTTGCCCACAAACTCCCGCAGCTTGTTGAGGACGGTGTGGAGCGCTTCCTCGTCCAGCCAGTCGTCCGAATCCACCACCTTGTAGTAGACCCCGGAGGCGTGGCGGAGGCCCTGATTGACCCCTTCGCCGTGGCCGCCGTTTTCCTGATGGATGACCTTGACGATGTCGGGGTATTCTTGGGCGTAGCGGTCGCAGATGGCGGGGGTGTCGTCCTTGGTGGAACCGTCGTCCACCAAAATGATCTCGATGTCGCTGCCGCCCGCCAGAAGGGAGCGAACGCACTTGTCCATATAGGCGGCGGAGTTGTAGCAGGGGACGGCAAAGGTAATGAG
>CARXAY010000248.1 GCA_949093475.1 uncultured Oscillospiraceae bacterium | reverse complement strand
GTCAAGGAGGGTCAGGAGGTCACCGTGATGGTCACCGCCATCGACCCGGAGAACAAGAAGATCTCCCTCTCCATCCGCGCCCTGCTGGAGGAGGCGCAGGCCGAGAAGGCCGCCGAGGCCGCAGAACACGCCGCCGAGCCCGACGAGGTGGTCGCCACCAGCGACGCCGAGGCCACCACCGTTGCCCCCGCCTTTGCCGAGGAGGCCGAAGCGCCCGCCGCCGAGGAAGCTCCCGCCGACGCGGAGTAAGTCCAACACACCAAAGCTCGTTTGAGAATGGGCACGCCCGTGCCGGGCGTGCCCATTCTTTGCGAAAAAAGGAGGGCGAAGCCCATGCTCACCGGCAGCGATGCTCTGGAATTTTGCCGTCTGCGCCGTCAAGCCATCGCGTTGGATTACCCCAACCTCAACCCCCAGCAGCTCAAGGGTGTTCTTGCCACCCAAGGGCCGCTTTTACTGCTGGCGGGTGCGGGCAGCGGCAAGACCACCGTGCTCATCCACCGCATCTCCAACCTCATTACCTACGGCTGCGGCTCGGACAGCGACCTGTGCCCCGACTGGGTCACCCCCGGCGATCTGGTGTTCCTGCGGGATTACATCGCCGCCAAGGGGCGGTCTGACCGTCTGCGGATGCGCCAGCTCTGCGCCGTAGAGCCGGCCGCACCTTGGTCGATCCTTGCCATCACCTTCACCAACAAGGCCGCAGGAGAGCTGAAGGACCGTTTGAGCACCAAGTTAGGGGAGGCCGCCAACGATATCTGGGCCGCCACCTTCCACTCCGCCTGTCTGCGAATCCTCCGCCGGGACATTGATAAGCTGGGCTTTGACAAATCCTTTACCATCTACGACACCGACGACTCCCTCCGGGTCATCAAGGAGATCTTGAAATCCAAAAGCATGGACGACAAGATCTTTGCGCCCCGCGCCGTTCTGGGCCAGATCTCCAAGGCCAAGGATCAGGAGCTTCTGGCGAAGCAGTATCTCGCTCGCCAGCGGGACAACGGGGATATGTACCTTCTCAAGGTGGCGGAGGTGTATGTGGAGTATCAAAAGCGGCTCTGGGACGCGGGGGCGCTGGATTTCGACGACCTGATCCTCCACACCGTCCGCCTTTTGGAGGAACACGAGGACGTGCGGAAATTCTACCAAAACAAGTTCCGCTATGTCCTCATTGACGAGTATCAGGACACCAACGCCCTCCAGTACCACCTCTCCTCCCTTCTGGCCGGGGGCTGGCACAACATCTGCGTGGTGGGGGACGACGACCAGTCCATCTACCGCTTCCGGGGCGCAACCATCCAGAACATCCTGTCCTTCGAGGATCAGTATAAGGGCGCAAAGGTCATCCGTCTGGAGGAGAACTACCGCTCCACCGGGCACATCTTGGACGCCTCCAACGCCGTCATCGCCAACAATCAGGGCCGCAAGGGCAAGACCCTGTGGACGCAGCATCCCAAGGGGGACAAGCTCCGCCACCACACCGCCATGAACGAGAACGACGAGGCCCAGTTTGTAGCCGGAGAGATCATCACCGCCGTTCAAGAGGGCAAGCACTGGCGGGATCACGCCATTCTCTACCGCATGAACGCCCAATCCAACCAGTTGGAGACCGCCCTCAAGCGAAACGGCATTCCCTACCGCATTTTCGGCGGCACACGGTTCTTTGACCGCGCCGAGGTCAAGGATATGCTGGCCTATCTCTTTGTCCTGCAAAATCCTGCGGACGACCTGCGCCTGCTGCGGATCATCAACAACCCGCCCCGGGGCATCGGAAACACCACGCTGGAAAAGGCGCAGTCCCTCGCCGCCCAAAGTGGCGTCTCCCTCTGGGCTGTGGTGTCCCACGCCGCCGACTACCCGGAACTTTTGAAGGCACAGACCAAGCTGGCCGACTTTACCAAGCTGATGGTGGAGCTTCACGGCCTGCTGGACACCCTGGATCTGGCGAACTTTTATGAGGAGCTGCTCATCCGCACCGGCTACGCCGTGATGCTGGAGAGCAAAAATACCGTAGAGGACAGAGGGCGGCTGGAAAACATCCGCGAGCTTCTGACCTCCATCAACGGCTATCTTCAGGACGCTGCCGCCGCCGGGGAAGAGCCTTCCCTGTCCGGCTTTTTGGATATGGTCTCCCTCTTTACCACGCTGGACAACGGCGAGGAGGGGGAGGACTGCGTGGCTATGATGACCATGCACTCCGCCAAGGGGCTGGAATTCCCCAACGTGTATCTGGCAGGTATGGAGGATGGCCTGTTTCCAAGTTATATGACGATTGTCTCAGATGATCCCATGGAGATTGAGGAGGAGCGGCGACTCTGCTATGTGGGAATTACGCGCGCGATGACGAATCTCACGATTTCGTGTGCTAGAC
>CARXAY010000247.1:1485-2396 GCA_949093475.1 uncultured Oscillospiraceae bacterium | reverse complement strand
GTCCACAGCGGAGACCCCCTCCACCGTCTGGCTGTATGGCTCAAAGCTGCCCCAGGCCGCCGCCAGGGCCTCCCGCAGGGTTGGGGACGCGGCCAGCGCTGTCCCCACCAAAGCGGCACACAGGGCCGCCGCCAGCAGAAGGGCGAATTTACGTTTCATGGCTGTCCCCTCAGTCTGCGGCGGCCTTGGTGATGGTGACGTTATAGAACACGCCATCGTTGCCCGAGCATTCCCCAACGGTAAAGTAGTTGTACGTAGCAATTCGAATGGCATAGCAGCCACGGAGGTTAACGCTCACCGGGACGGGGTCTTCCCCGGCGGCCAAAGAAACTTCCTTCAGCAGAGTTTCATTGTTGTTGCGGTCTACGCTGTACACCCGCACACCGCCGGCGGTCGTAGAAATAGCGCCCGACTGTACCGCCAACATCCCCTGGAGACTGGTATACTGCTCATTGAGGATATAGGTTATGCCCCTAGTGCCGTACTTGAAGGCGTTTACAGGCGCCTGCTCCTCGCCCATCAGTTTAAATTTTGCGTCGCTGCCCGTCCGGATGTAGTCGTTGTTGCCCTTGCTGCCGCTGTACGGCTCCAAATCCTGGAGCTGGATGACCTCGCCCTTTCCGGGCTTCAGGCCGATGTAGACGCTCTCGGTGTCGCCGTCCCATTCCACGGTCTTGTTGGTGAGCATCCCCGTGAGGGCGCGGACGGGGAGGTAGGTGGTGCCGTTGTAGACCAGCGGCTCCACCACGTTGCCGTTGACATCGGTGGGAACCTGGAGCTGACCGTCGACGAAAATCTTGATGCCACCCATGAAGCACTGGATGGTCTCCGGGCTGGACAGAGCCAGAGCGGAGGTCGCCGCTCCGAGCACCAACACCGAGGTCAAAATCCCCGCCAAAAATCCTTTGATA
>CARXAY010000247.1:0-1475 GCA_949093475.1 uncultured Oscillospiraceae bacterium | reverse complement strand
TACCTTGCCTGTGCTGTTTCATCCTGATTTCCTCCTTCTGGTTTTGTGTTCTCCAACAGACAGCCCGCGGGGTGAGGGAGGCCCCCACCCCTTGGGCTGGTCGTTGGAAACGCAAAAAGACGGTGTTGAGCGTTTGAACTCAACACCGCCCGGAGAATCATCCAAGCGAACGCACATCCCAAAACTCGCTTTGCCCTCTTGAAAAGGACGGGCGCAGCGGGTATAATGGGTCTGTGGTGCAGTCTATGACTGTTGTGCTGAGTGGTCAGGACACTCTGTACAGGGCTGCGGGGTGGTGGAACACCCCGCGGCCTGCCGCCTTTCAGCGTTTCCATCAGTATTGTACTCTATGTGAGGCGGAAAATCAAGGCAAAGATGAGAAGCCGGAAAAAATCCGGCGTTATGCATGGAAGAGTTGACACCTTCGGGCCATTTTGCCGGTCACTCGTCCGGATCGAAGATGAAAAATCAGCGAAAAGGCAGCGACTTTTTTCCAAAAAACGGCTGGTCGTAAGTCTCCCGGAAGATCTGACACCATTTTATGACACGTTGAGAAGGAGGCATGAGCTATGATGTGCGAGCCACGCAATTTTGCATACGCCCACAGTCAGGCGGTCATGGCGGGGTTAAGGTCCTACGCTGACCAGCGGAGGGCTTATATCCGCTCGGACTACGAGTTCCAGGATGAGCCGGGCGAGTATACCGCCTTTAAAAGGATGCTCCGTACGGCCGGGGAGAGCAAAGGACCTGATACCCTGTACATTGAAAGCGTCAAGGATTTGGCTGGAACCTGTTTGGATGATTTCAAGAAAAATCTGCAAGCCGTGGAACAGGCGAGGATGAAAGTCAAATCTATTGCCGAGCCGCACTATGACTACTTTGAGTTTATGACGGTCATCGAGGCAATGGAGGGCTTTACCCCCATATATCAAAAGAGCCGGCAATACAGTATCGCAGTCGGGATGATGCTGATGGGAGCAACGGCAGAGGAAGTCTGCGGTAAACTCGGCATCAGCGAGGCGGAGGTATACGAGGCGATGGCCTCCTATAAGCGAGCTGAGCAATCGGAAGAATCGAAAGAATCGGAAGAATAAAGGCAGGGCGCACCGGCGTTGGCGGGTGCGCCCTGTTTGCTATGCATCCTCATCTGCCCCGCGCCGTTTATAGCGCAGGCTTTTCAGGTACTTGATGTCCTCGTCGGCAAGCTCGTAGTGGCGGTCACGGGTGACAAGGTCCATGATTATCTCTTCAACATCCGGCAATCGGGAGATGGCATAGGCGAGGCCCCAGCGGTTCATGGTGGTATAGCCCTTGATTTTGTGGGCCTTCGCAATTTCCTTCAGACGGCTCATGGGAGCGTCTAGCAGGATGTCCCTTGTGTTGAAGCTGGGCACGTCCTCTGCGTCAAACTTGAAGTATTTGTTGGCAGTCAACCGCCGGGCCGTCTCCGTCTTGCTCTTCAAGATGTACGCCGA
>CARXAY010000246.1:464-2401 GCA_949093475.1 uncultured Oscillospiraceae bacterium | reverse complement strand
GTCCTACCTCCATCAGGGTCTTCTGCCCGAAGGAGTCAGCCTCCGTCAGCTCTTGGTTGGACAGCAGGCGGGCTGTCTGGGCGAGGTGGCCTCCCTCATGCTTATTCTGGGCGGGGTGTATCTGGTGTTCCGCAAGGTCATCTCCCCCCGTATTCCCCTCTGCTACTTAGGCACTGTGGCCGTCCTCACCTTCCTGTTTCCCATGGGCGGCATCCCCAGAACGGACTGGATGCTCTACAATCTGCTCTCTGGCGGACTGATGCTGGGGGCGATCTTTATGGCCACCGACTATGTCACTTCCCCCGTCACCCCCACCGGCCGCACGGTGTACGCCGTCGGCTGCGGCGCGCTGACCGTGTTCCTGCGTTACTTTGGCTCGTATCCCGAGGGGGTGTCCTTTGCCATTCTGGTGATGAATACGTTGGTGTGGTCGCTGGATAAGGCGTTCCCGCCCCACCGCTTCGGCACGCCTTGGTTCAAGAAGAAGGAAAAGAAGGAGGCGAGCAAATGATGGACGAGCAAGTCAAAGAGACCCAGCAGACCGCAACGCACCCCCCGAAGAAGCTGAATCCTCAGGTTCTCTACTATGTCCGCATCATCGGCACGCTCTTTGTGATCACTGCCATCGTGGCCGTGCTTCTCTCCTTGGTGAATCTGCTCACCAAGCCCACCATCGACGCGCTGGCCGAGGAGAAGCGGCTGGCCGCGCTGGCCGAGGTGATGCCCGACGCCCAGTACGAGGCCGTCACTCAGCTTCCCACGGATGTGGACGGGCTCATCGCCATGACCCGCGCCACCCAGAACGGCTCTGCCAAGGGCTACTGCGTTCAGGTGAGCACCAACGGCTTCGGCGGCGCGCTGGAGCTGATGGTGGGGGTGGATGAAAACGGCGCGATCACCGGCGTGTCCATTCTCAGCCACTCCGAAACCCTGAACACCAACCGCCACGGCTGGCTGGTGAGCCAATATCCCGGCCACGCCGGCGAAGTGCTGGTCTCCAAGTCTCAGGCTGACGCCACCCATATCCAAGCGATCTCCGGCGCGACCGTCACCTCCAACGCCGTCACCAAGGGCGTCAACAACGCGCTGAAAGCGGTAGAATCCTACACGAAAGGAGGGCTGGGCTAATGGATAAGACCCGTATGAAAGAGATCGTCCTCAACGGTCTCATCCTGCAAAACCCCATCTTGGTGCTGTTTTTGGGAATGTGTTCCACCTTGGCGGTGTCCACCTCCCTGACCAATGCTCTGGGCATGGGCCTGTCCACCACCATGGTGCTGATCTGCTCCAACGTGGTCATCTCCCTGCTTCGCAAGGCCATTCCAAAGGAAGTCCGCATCGCCTGCTATGTAGTCATCATCGCGGGCTTCGTCACCATCGTGGAGCTGTGCCTCAAGGCCTACCTCCCCGCCCTGTCCGAGTCTCTGGGGCTTTTCATTCCCCTGATCGTGGTCAACTGCATCATTCTGGGCCGGGCCGAAGCCTTTGCCTCCAAGGAGACCCCCGGCTACGCCGCGCTGGACGGCCTGTCCATGGGCCTCGGCTTTACCGGCGCGCTGTGCATCATGGGCTTCATCCGGGAGCTTTTGGGCAGCGGCTCGTTCCTCGGCCATGAGATCCTCCCGGTGAAGGTCATGCTTCTTGCCGCTCCCTGCGGCGGCTTTCTGGTGCTGGGCAGTCTGGTGGCGCTGGTGCAGTATTTACGCGCCCGGCCGCCGAAGGAAACTCCCAAGGCTGAGCCGGAAGCGGTCAAAGAAGAGGCCGCTGTGAAAGGAGGGGAGGCGCAATGAGCTTGACTGAGCTTGTCTCTCTCGCACTGGCCGCCATCTTGGCGGAGAACTTCGTGCTGGTAAAGTTTTTGGGTATCTGTCCCTTCCTCGGCGTCTCCAAAAAGACCGACACCGCCATCGGCATGGGCCTTGCCGTGGTCTTCGTCA
>CARXAY010000246.1:0-454 GCA_949093475.1 uncultured Oscillospiraceae bacterium | reverse complement strand
TGTCCTCCATGGTGACTTGGCTGGTCAACGAGTTCCTGCTCATTCCTCTGGAGCTGGAGTATATGCAGACGGTGGCCTTCATTCTGGTCATTGCCGCGCTGGTGCAGTTCGTGGAGCTGTTCCTGAAGAAGTTTGTCCCCGCCCTCTATACCGCGCTGGGCATTTATCTCCCCCTCATTACCACCAACTGCGCGGTTTTGGGCGCGGCTTTACTGAACGTTCAGAATGAACGGAGCTTTTTGGCCTCCACCGCCTTCGGCGTGTTCTCCGGGCTGGGCTTCACGCTGGCCATCGTCCTCTTTGCCAGCGTCCGGGAGCGGCTGGAATACGCCAAGTTCCCCAAGTGCTTTCAGGGCTTCCCTCAGGCCCTTATCACCGCCGGACTGATCGCCATGGCCTTCATGGGCTTTTCCGGGCTTCAGGTGGTTTGGTGATCTTATCCCAAGAAAGGTTG
>CARXAY010000245.1:1022-2409 GCA_949093475.1 uncultured Oscillospiraceae bacterium | reverse complement strand
GAGGAACAACGCTACGCCGGTGAGTAGACCGACGATCATACTGCGCCCCTTACAGCGGCTCACCGCGACGATGCCGCCTACCAGACTGCCCACCACGCAGGCCGCCACCGCTAACGTGTTGATATGCGCCTGATCCAGCACTCCTTTGGAAATCAACACCGCGCACACAAACAGGAACAAAAGTCCTGTCGCCGCCGCGACCACGCCGCCCAGCAGTACTTGAGTCATCGCCTTCACCGCCCACACACCTTGTTCTTCCTCTTTTCGCATGAAAAAGCCCCCCTCCACAGTCTTTGGTACAAGACTATGAAGGGGGACGAACATTCATGCCTGATCAGTTTCCGGCGTTTTCGCTGCTGGGCGAACCCTTGCTGGCAATGGCGTTCTTGGTGAACTCCACCCGCACGCGGTCTGCCCCGGTCTCAATGACCACGGCGTTCTCCTTAACCGCACAGATCGTTCCTACGATGCCGCCGATGGTGATGATCTCATCGCCCACCGCCAGCTCACTGCGCATTTTGGCCTCCGCTTTTTTGCGCTTGTTCTCCGGGCGGATGAGCATGAAGTAGAACACCACAAGCATCACGACCAGCATGATTATGGTCATGTAATCCATCGTTTCATTCCTCCATTTATGATGATTTGACAATACGTGCTTGGACTATTATACCTACTTCCCCGCCATTTGGCAAGCCTTTTTTATTCCGCCAGCTTTCCGTCCAGCTTTGGGCTGAATTCCGCGCGGAACGCAGTGAATTCTCCCGAATCCAAGGCGGCGCGGATACGCCCCATCAGGGTGTTATAGAAATAGAGGTTGTGGAGCACGCTCAGCCGCATGGCCAGCATCTCCCCCGCCACAAACAGGTGGCGCAGATACGCCCGGGAGAAATTTTGGCACACCGGGCAGCGGCACTCCGGGTCAATGGGCCGCTCGTCGGCCTTGTAGCGTTCGTTTTTGATGTTCAGCGCTCCTTGCCATGTATAGAGCTTGCCGTGGCGGGCATTGCGGGCGGGCATGACGCAGTCGAAGAAGTCCACCCCGCGCCAGACCGCTTCAATGATGTTAGAGGGCGTTCCTACCCCCATGAGGTACCGGGGCTTGTCCTTGGGCATATGGGGTTCTACCGCGTCGATGATATCATACATGGTCTGGGTCGGCTCTCCCACCGCCAAGCCGCCGATGGCATAGCCGTCGCAGCCCAGCTTGGCAATTTCCTGCATATGCCACACCCGAAGATGGGGATAAATGCCGCCCTGATTGATGCCAAAAAGCATCTGTCTGGGGTTGACGCAGCCGGGAGCGGCATTCAGCGCATCGTGCTTGACCTTGCACCGCTCCAGCCAGCGCAAGGTGCGCTCGCAGGAAGCTTTAACGTATTCCTCCGTA
>CARXAY010000245.1:0-1012 GCA_949093475.1 uncultured Oscillospiraceae bacterium | reverse complement strand
CCTCGGGGCCCATAAAGACCTTGTGCCCGTCAATGTGGCTGGCGAAGGTGACCCCCTCTTCGGTGATGTTCCGCAGTCCCGCCAGAGAGAACACCTGAAATCCGCCGGAATCGGTGAGGATCGGCCCGTCCCAGCGCATAAACCTGTGGAGACCGCCCATCTGCCCTACCACGTCGTCGCCGGGCCGCAGGTGAAGATGATAGGTGTTGGACAATTCAATCTGGCAGCCGATCTCCTTCAGATCCAGAGCGGATACCGCCCCTTTGATCGCCCCTTGCGTGCCAACGTTCATAAACACAGGGGTCTGGGCTGTGCCGTGGGCGCAGCCGAACACGCCCCGCCGCGCCCGTCCCTCTTGTTTTAATACTTCAAACACAGAAAAACTCCTTTATTCACACGGTTCACTTGGCGTCTTCGCTTCATCTGGCCGCTTCTTCCCAAACAGAATAAATAGGAATGGAGTAAAGCAGGCAGTTATGACAGAAAATTCAAATAGGCTGGTCATTTTGAATAGGCAGGAAGCAAGAAAACTCGTAAAGGCTTGGAAATATGATAGTTTCAAACTCAGTTGAACCGGAAAACCAATCCAAAGCAGTTGCGATAGAACAACGGACAAATAGATGACAGATATGATCGCCGCCGACACAGCAATTTCTGCCTTTGTCATAGAGCGAAAGCACCACAGACCTCCAACCAACAACGCGATCAAAAACAACACGCCGATAAAGATCAAACTACGGGCTGGATCGGCAGAAGCCTCTATGATGCCGTCAGCGTTGGTGGTTTGCGTGACAAAGAAAAAACCGCCCAGATATGCCGTGGCCCAAAAACTGACCCAGCTGGCAACCATGCAAAATACCGGTACGCGCCAAAGGGTTTTCAGCCGTATTTTCATGCACAAGCCATCCTTCCTTTTATTTCTTTGTCTGCTGTTCAAAAAACGTTTTCAACTCCCCTTTGCGTTCTGGGGAAAGGTCTTTTTTCACAACTCCTTCCCCCGCTCCCGCCAGTG
>CARXAY010000244.1 GCA_949093475.1 uncultured Oscillospiraceae bacterium | reverse complement strand
AGGAGGAACCCTCATATGAACATGAAGAAGTTGCTTGCGCTTGGTTTGGCTCTCGTGATGGTGTTCGCCCTCGTGGCCTGCACCAACAACGACCCCAAGCCCACCGCGGCGAATCCCGACCCCACCGCCCAGAATCCCGACGACGGCAACACCCCCGCCACCGACCTGAACGTCGGCGTGTTCTACTACAACTTCGGCGACAACTACATCGCCAGCGTCCGCAGCGCGCTGGACAGCGCTCTGGAGAGCAAGGGCATCAAGTATCAGGACTATGACGCCCAGAACAATCAGGGCACTCAGAACGACGCCATCCAGACCGCTCTGGCCAACGGCGCCAACCTGCTGATCGTCAACTTGGTCACCTCCGGCTCCCCCGACGCCGCGCAGGAGATCATGCGTATGGCCGGCGATGTGCCCGTCATCTTCTTCAACCGCGCCGTGGACTCTGAGAGCGATCCCGACGCCACCTTGAAGAGCAGCGACAAGATCTGCTTCATCGGCACGGACGCTCCCGAGGCCGGCCACCTTCAGGGCAAGATGATCGGCGACTACCTGATGGCCAACTATGACACGGTTGACCTCAACGGCGACGGCGTCATCAGCTACGCTCTGATGAAGGGCGATGAGGCCAACGTGGAGGCCATTTACCGCACCCAGTACGGCGTTGAGGACGCCGACGCCATCCTGACCGCCGCCGGCAAGCCCGCGCTGGCTTACTTCGACGCCAACGCTTCCACCAAGTATCAGGTCGACCAGCAGGGCGCTTGGTCTACTCAGGCCGCTGTGGACTACATGACCACCAACCTCGCCCAGTACAACGACGCCAACGGCAACATGATCGAGCTGGTCATCTGCAACAACGACGGCATGGCCGAGGGTGTTGTCTCCGCTCTGAACGACGCCGGCTATAACACCGGCTCCGGCAAGACCATCCCCGTCTTCGGCGTGGACGCCACCGAGGCCGCTCAGCTCCTCATCTCCGAGGGCAAGATGACCGGCACCGTGAAGCAGGACGCCGAGGGCATGGCCAACGCCATTGCTGAGACCGCCGCCGCCATCGGCGCGGGCAGCGCTGTGGCCGACGCCGTGAGCGCCGCCGCTTCCGCCAACACCGAGATGTACACCATCGCGGAGGGCGTTTCCAACAAGCTGTACGTTGCTTACGCTCCCTTCATGTAATCAGGAGAAGCGGACAACAACTGACAACTGAACGCACAACGGAGGGGCTGCCACATCGGTGGCGGCCCCTTCGATTTTAACCGAAAGGAGGCAGCTTGATTATGGCAGAGAGTGTCTTACTGAAAATGACGAACATCACCAAGGTTTTCCCCGGCGTGAAGGCGCTGGACAACGTATCCCTGACCGTGCGCGCCGGAACGGTTCACGCGCTGATGGGCGAGAACGGCGCGGGGAAGTCCACCTTGATGAAGTGTTTGTTCGGCATTTACTCAAGAGATTCCGGCGAGATCGAGCTGGAGGGCAAGTCAATCAACTTCAAAAGCTCCAAGGAGGCGCTGGAGAGCGGCGTGGCCATGGTGCATCAGGAGCTGAACCAAGCTCTGAAACGCTCGGTCATGGACAACCTGTGGCTGGGGCGGTATCCCAAGATCGGCGGCATCGCCGTGGACGAGCGGAAAATGTACAAGGATACCATGGACATTTTCAAAAACCTTGGCATTGATATCGATCCCCGCCGCATTATGAGTACGATGCCCGTCTCTCAGCGGCAGATGGTGGAGATCGCCAAGGCGGTGAGCTATAATTCCAAGGTCATCGTCTTTGACGAGCCTACCTCCTCGTTGACTGAGACGGAAGTCGAGCATCTGTTCCGTATCATCAATATGCTTCGGGACAAAGGCTGCGGCATCATTTACATCAGTCATAAGATGGACGAGATCCTGCGTATTTCCGATGAAGTCACTATTATGCGCGACGGCCAGTATGTGGCCACCAAAGCCGCCAAGGAGCTGACCAAGGAGGAGATCATCCGCCTGATGGTGGGCCGTGAGCTTACCAACCAATTCCCGCCCAAGACCAACACCCCCGGCGCGGAATATCTGAAGGTGGAGAATCTCACCGGTCAATATAACCGCCTGAAGGGCGTATCCTTTTCCGCCCGGCGGGGCGAGGTGCTGGGTCTGGCCGGGCTGGACAGCTCCGGCCGTACCGAGACGCTGGAAAGCATCTTCGGCATCCGTACCCGCAAGGAAGGCGTCATTACGCTGGACGGTAAGCGCTGCAAGAACCGTAACGCCCGGGAGTCCATCAAGGCGGGCTTCGCCCTCATCACCGAGGAGCGCCGGGCCACAGGTATCTTCTCTATTTTGGACATCAAGGAAAATACGGTGATCTCCAGTCTCCGCAAGCATTTACGGGGCGGCATCTACCTCAGCGAAGCGTCCATGAAGAAGGA
>CARXAY010000243.1 GCA_949093475.1 uncultured Oscillospiraceae bacterium | reverse complement strand
GGGCCAGAACGACCTTGATCCCACCGCCAACGTCACCCGCGCGGAGGTCGCGGTCATGCTTGACCGCTTCATCGACTTGATCAAGTAACAAACAGCCCGGACTGGGGGACGGTTTTTCCTGTCGGTCACGACAGAAGAACCGTCCCCTCTGTCCGGGACTTTCCCCCCCTCTTGTTTTTTCCAAAACGATGTGCTATGATGGCTTCACATAGGCAGAGTAGGACGGCGTGTGTTTCCCCACGGGGATCAGTGCCGGCGGGACGGGGAGTTGTCCGCCGGACGAAAGGGAGCTTTTTCCCGCAGTGCGCCCTCCGCATCCCGCTCCCGCATTTTCGGACGTTTCCAGCCTCCCGTTATGCGGCCGCCCTTCGGGGTCTGCCCAACATAATCGGAGGTGTTTTTATGCTCGAAAACGATCAAGCGCGCTATCCGTCCCCCTTCTCCGCCGCCTACTGGCGGCAGGCTCTGGCCGACATGAAGAAGCCCCGCATCCTCACCTTCTCCGCCCTGATGATCGCCGCGTGCTGGGCATTGGGGCTGATCCCCTCCATCCACATGGGCGCGGCCCGCATTTCGTGGGGATTCATGGCCCGCGCCCTTTGCTCCATGGTGGGCGGGCCGGTCAACGCGCTGGTGTTTGGCGCAGCGGAGGATACCATCACCTATCTCCTCCACCCCACCGGGCCTTATTTCCCCGGTTATATGCTCACCACCATGCTGGGCAATTTTACTTATGCCCTCTTGCTCTACCGCCGCCCCTTCAACTCCATGCTCCCTGTCCGGGTTTTCTTTGCCAAGCTGCTGACCAACCTTCAAAACGTCATCCTTGGCTCGCTGTGGAGCTACATTCTGGGGGGGCAGGCATACCGCGTCATTATGATGGAGCGTCTGGTCAAAAACGCCATCACCCTCGTCCCCCAGACGGTCATCCTCTGCGTCCTCTTCGCCGCCCTCATGCCCATTTTGCGCCGGGCCAAGCTCATTGACTGGTGAGACCGTTGTCCTAAACTCCCCAGCGCGCGCATACCTCTCTAACAGCATGGTTATGGAGGTGTGCGCGTGTCTTTTTTATCCCTTGTGGAGACGTGGGCCAACGCCCTTTGGAATCCTTGGCTGCTTGGCCTGTTCCTTCTGGTGGGGGGGTACTATACCCTGCGCTCCGGCTTTTTTCAATTTGCTCCCCACCGCTGGCTGCGCCCCTTAAAAGCCTCCCTCACCCGCCCAAAAAGCGGCGGACTGACACAGTTTCAGGCGCTGGCCACCGCTCTGGCCTCCACCATCGGCACGGGGAGTATCGCCGGGGTGGCCACCGCCATCTTTTTCGGCGGGCCGGGGGCAGTGTTTTGGATGTGGGTGTCCGCCCTGCTGGGGATGATGACGGGCTTTGCCGAAAAAGCCTTGGCGGCGGCCTACCGGGAGGTCGCGCCGGACGGCGGCGCGGCGGGCGGCCCGATGTGCTACATGGCCCGCGGCCTGAAACGCATCGGAAAGCCCCTTGCCGCCGCCTTTTCGCTGTCCTGCGTCTTTGCCTCGCTGGCCGGGGGCGCAATGGTTCAGGCCAACTCCATCTCCACCGCCCTGCGGGCCTCGGCAAACATCGCCCCCCTCTCCGCCGGGCTTCTCACCGCGCTGGCGGTGGGCGTCGTGCTGTTCGGCGGCATCGGGCGGGTAGGCAAGGTGAGCGAACGGCTCGTCCCGCTGATGGCCGGACTGTTCCTCTTCGGCGGGGCGGCGGCGCTCTTCCTCCGCCGGGCATACCTCCCCGCCGCCTTGGAAGCCATTTTTCAGGGGGCGTTCCACCCGCAGGCCGCCTGCGGCGGGTATACCGCCGCGCTGGCCCTGCGCTACGGCGTGGCGCGGGGGGTGTTCACCAACGAGGCGGGCCTCGGCTCTTCCGCCATGGCCCACGCCGCTGCCGGCGGCTCTACCCCCGCCGAAGAGGGCTGCTGGGGCATGGTGGAGGTGTTTCTCTCCACCCTCCTTGTCTGCACCGTCACCGCGCTGGTCATCCTCACTGCCGGGGTGTACGTCCCCGGCGGCGTCCCTGCCGAGTATCTGGGCGCGCCTTTATGCGCCGCCTCCTTTGGGGTAACGCTGGGGAGGTTCGGCCCGATCTTGGTGTCCGTGTCCCTCCTGCTCTTTGCCTACACCTCCCTGCTGGGCTGGGGATACTATGGCGAGCGCGCTCTCTCTTACCTGTGGGGCAGCGGCCGGGCCATCCCCGCCTTCCGCGGGGTATTCCTTGTGTGCATCGTGGCGGGCAGCGTCGGGGAGGTGGGCGCGGTGTGGCAGCTGGCCGACCTGACCAACGGCCTCATGGCCCTTCCCAATCTGTTGGCGGTGGCGGTATTGGCCCCGGAGGCCATGAGGGAACTGAAAAAGGAAACCGGATAAAGGAAGGGGAAAGACGGCAATGGTTTCGTCTTTCCCC
>CARXAY010000242.1 GCA_949093475.1 uncultured Oscillospiraceae bacterium | reverse complement strand
CCTGAATACATCCCGCCCCAGCCCAGCGGCATCTGGGACAACGTGCCCACGCCGCCGCCCTTTACCCCCTCTGCGCCTGTTGCGCCGGAAGCTCCCGCCGCACCTGTGACTGCGGAAGAGACCTCCGCGCCCGCGCCGGAGCAGTCCGCCGAGCCGGAGGTCAAGCCGGAGGAAGCTCCTGTTGAGCCGGAGATCCAGCCGGAGGAGACCCCTGCGTCCGAGGAGGCCGCGCCGCCCAAGGAGGACGGGGAAGCATGACCCAAAAGCTGATCTCCTTCTTCCTCTCCCTGTTCTTTTTGCTCTCCAGCCCCGCCGCACCGCCCTCCACCCCGGCGGCCGAGCCGGGGATCGCGCCCCTCCATGTGGAGGGGACGGTTTTGGCCGACCCGCAGGGAAACACCGTCCGCCTGCGGGGCGTGTCCACCCACGGTCTGGCGTGGTTTCCTGACTACGTCAGCGAGGAGGCGTTTCGCACCCTAAAGGAGGACTGGGGAGCGAACGCCGTGCGTCTTGCCCTGTATACCGAGGAATACGGCGGTTACTGCAGCGGCGGCGACCGGGAAAAGCTGAAGGAGCTGGTAGACAACGGAGTGACCTACGCCACCGATCTGGGCCTTTACGTCATCATCGACTGGCACATCCTTTCCGACGGTGACCCCCGCATCCATCAGGACGAGGCAGTGCGGTTCTTTGACGAGATGTCCCGCAAGTATGCCGACCATACCAATGTCCTCTACGAGATCTGCAACGAGCCGCAAAATTCCCCGTGGCAGACCGTCATCAAGCCCTATGCGGAGACCGGGCTGGCAACCATCCGGGCCAACGATCCCAACGCGGTGGTCATCGTGGGCACGAATACGTGGTCGCAGGATGTGGAAGAGGTGGCCGCCGGCCGTCTGGACGACGAAAACGTGGTCTATGCCTTCCACTTTTACGCTGCCACCCACAAAGAGAGCTACCGCCAAAAGGTGAAAAACGCTGTGGCGGCGGGCGTGCCTGTGTTTGTCAGCGAGTGCGGCCTGTGCGACGCGTCGGGAAACGGCGGCGTGGATGAGAACTCAGCAAGCCAGTGGTTTGACCTACTGAAAGAGGAAAACATCAGCTTTATGGCGTGGAGTCTCTGCAATAAAAACGAGACCGCCGCGCTCCTCAAGCCGGACTGCACCAAGCTCAGCGGCTGGACGGCAGAGGAACTGAGCCAAAGCGGAACGCTGTTTCGCGCGGCGATACGGGATGAATAACAAATATGTCTGACGCCGAAGCCGCCGGGTACGCCCGGCGGCTTCGATTTTTTTGTTCCCTCTTGACAATGGAAAGAAAATGTAGTATACTCACCAAATGTAAAGGCCAGTTGCTTTACAGAAAAAAGAAGGGGGCGGGGACATGAAAAATCAGGCGTACCGCATGGCGCTGCTGTTCGATTTCTACGGCGAGATGCTGACCCCTCGGCAGAAGGAGTTCTACGACCTCTACTACAATGAGGATCTGTCTCTCACCGAGATCGCGGAGAATTACGATATGTCCCGCCAAGGGGTGCGGGACGCCATCGTCCGGGCGGAGGCCGCTCTGGAAGAGTTAGAGGAAAAGACAGGCATTGTCAAGCGGTTTCAGGAGCAAAAGCACCAGTTGGAGGAGATCGAATCTTTGGCGCAGGCCGCCCGAAGCGTCAGCGCCGACCCCACGGTGAGCGATTATCTGCGGCGCATCCAAGAGCTGGCAAACCATCTGAAACAGGAGTAAACCATGGCATTTGAAGGCTTGACCGAAAAGCTCTCCGCCATGTTCCAACGCCTTCGGGGAAAGGGACGGCTGAGCGAGAGCGACGTAAAGGAGGCCATGCGGGAGATCCGTCTGGCCCTCTTGGAGGCCGACGTGAGCTACAAGGTGGTCAAGGACTTTGTGGCGAAGGTTTCCGAGCGGGCCGTTGGCTCGGACGTGTTGGAGAGCCTGACCCCGGCCCAGATGATCGTGAAGATCGTCAATGAAGAGTTGACCGCTCTTATGGGCGGGGGAGAGGCAAAGCTGAATATCTCCTCCAAGCCGCCCACGGTGGTGATGCTGGTGGGCCTTCAGGGCGCGGGCAAGACCACCAACGGCGCGAAGCTGGCGGGCCTTTTGAAAAAGCAGGGCAAGCGGCCTCTGCTGGCCGCCTGCGACGTATACCGCCCCGCGGCCATCGAGCAGCTACAGGTGGTGGGGGGACAGCTGGACATCCCCGTGTTCCAAATGGGTCAGGCCGACCCGGTGGACATCGCCAAGGCCGCCATCGCCCCCGCCAAAAGCCACGGCAACGACATGGTGTTTTTGGATACCGCCGGCCGTCTCCATGTGGATGAGGCGCTGATGGACGAGCTTCGCAATATCAAAGCCGCCGTAGAGCCCACCGAGATCCTTCTGGTGGTGGACGCTATGATTGGGCAGGACGCGGTGAACGCCG
>CARXAY010000241.1 GCA_949093475.1 uncultured Oscillospiraceae bacterium | reverse complement strand
CCCCGAAAGCCCCCTTTTGAAAGAAGCCCTTGGGTTGGTTTTCCCCGAAAGCCCCCTTTTGAAAGGGGGTGGCATTTGCGAAGCAAATGACGGGGGATTGTTCAGCGCCCCATTACTTTGTCTCGATGAAAATTCCCCGTTCGGCCGTCCAGTCCACCTTGAAGCCCAGCGCTGCGCCCAAGTCGCGGAGCTTGTAGTAGGTATACCCGCCGCCCGCATCGTCGGTGAGGGTAAACGCCGCCAGATCGGCGGCCTTGCCGTTCACCATGGTCTGGGCGGTGACTTCCTTGTACATCCGGTTGCCGGAGAAGGGGGTCTTCTGCTCCGAGCCGTTCTTGGTGTAGCTCTGCCCGGTGGTGATGGTCACGTTTCCGTCCCAGCCAACCTCAAACTGCGCCGCCGAGCCGTTGAGAATGTCGGCCAAATCCCGCAATTTAATGTAGTTGGTGTCGTTCCCCGCCGCGTCCCTCAGGGCGTAGCACTGGAACTCAATGGCTTTGCCGTCCACGTCAACCTTCTGGGTGGAGGGGTAGGCCACGGCGGCTGTTTCCTCCGGCTTCGCAGGGGTCTGTTCGGGAACATCGGTGATCAGGAAGTTAAAGAAGAATTCATCCTCTCCCACCGGGAAACCGAGGCGAAGGAGGGTGTTTTTCCCAAAAAGCCGCGCAAGATACGAGGTGGAAATTTTCAATTCATTGAGTTCATACGCTACCTCCCCGCAAAAATCCACCTCGTTGGAATCAGAGAACATCCAGCGATCCGTAAAGCCGTCCACGTAGTTGTCCCCCGTGAGCAGCGGCGACTCGATCTTGCCATTACGGATGGGAGAGGCGGTATCGGTGGGCAGCAGTTGACCAAGAAGAGAGGCGCTGTTCTCATCGAATACGGCTACTTTCGCAGCCAGCCGTTGGTCATGAACCCCATCGCCGTCCGGGTCAGACCAAGCCGTTAAGTAGATGCCGTCAAGCGTAGAACCGTCTATTTTCCGAATGGTGATCTCCTCGTCCAGCGGCAGATAGAAACCGGAATCCAAGGAATAGTCCGTCACGTCTCCCAAGGTGTAGGTATAGCCCAGATAAGCGTTTGTTCCGGGCTCGCGCTGCTCAGTGTACTCCCAGTTCCGCACCGCGGTGGCAACGTCCTCAGGGAGCGGCTCGACCTCGTAGTCGTCCGCGCCGATCCGCACGTCGTACAGCCACTCCGCCGCTGTTGCGGGGATGGAAAGGCCAAGGCACAGCGCCAAGGCCAATGCAAGGGATAAAATTTTTCGCGTTTTCATCTTTTTTCCTCCTTGTGTGTTTTGCCAATTTCGGCAAGGTCAGCCGGAGGGCGGGGAGGTGAACGAGCCCCGCCCCCGCGGGCTTTCCCTGCCGAAAAAACAAAAGCGGCGCAGGGATCTTTCCCTACACCGCATCGCACACAAGCCCACCTACATTTCCGCCTTGAAAAAAAGCGGAAAATGCGTATAATGGGAGTTGGCGCAGTAATCTGCTGTGTGGGAGGTCATCTCTCCTGCATAGGGGCGTGGGGGACTGCCATCCTCCACGTCCTGCCTTTGTTTCCTCGGCAAGTCTATTTTATTCTTTTTTGCCGGAAAAGGCAAGGGTATTTTTGCATTTTTTGAAAAATATTAGGGGAGAGGCACGGCTTCCTCCTCTTGAAATTCCGTCAAATGCTTCCAATAGCGCTTGGGCATATGGTTTTGGCGGAGCTTGGGGTTGAGGCGGCCCTCGATGGCAATGGTGTCGTAGAACCGCCGCCACAGGGCGCGGTAGGCCCGCTCCTCCTCACCGGGCGGGGGCGGCTGGAAATCCTGCGCCGGGACGATGTGGGTCTCGCCGGGGCGGTGGAGGAGGGCCTCGCCGTGGGTGCGGTCAAAGAGGAGGAAGGTCTCCTCCGCCATCCGGTCGCAGAAGTGGACTTTCAGGATGGGCAGCACCCGGTTTTTGGGGGAGATCTCCCCCGCCAGCAGGCCGCCGTAGTCGGAAAAGCGCACGAACCCCGTGAGCAGCTCGCACTCCCGCTGGAGGTGGCGGATGGCCTTGCCCAGCTCCAGCACCACATGGCTGTCCAGCCGCCGCTCCGCACCCTTGCCCGCATGGAGGGCAAAGTCGATAAACGCGCACAGCAGCAGCTCCCGCTGCTCCGCGCAGGTCAAAAATCCCTCCTCCACCATGAGCAGGGCGGGCCGCCCCATGCGGATGTGGAGACGGTCATAGACCCGTCCGGCCAGCGCCGGGCGGGTGGTGATCCACCGCTCCTCATAGAGGGAGGGGGTCAGGTCGTCAGAGGGAAGAAACAGCTCCGGCGGCTCGTGATATTGGTAGATATCCCGGACGGCGCACAAAAAACCGGGGAACGTGCCGTCGTAGCGGTAGCAATAGCCCACGCCTCACGCCCCCTTTGCGTCAAACAGGGAATACTGGAGGGCGGGGGCGGCGTCGGGCAGGGTAGTGA
>CARXAY010000240.1 GCA_949093475.1 uncultured Oscillospiraceae bacterium | reverse complement strand
GGGCCATGGCGCTGGCGCTGGCGAGTGTGGTGGCGTTGGCGTTGACGCCCACTGCGAGCGCATTTGAGCTTCCGTGGGCGAGAACGCCAAAGCCCGGCGCGGCGGCGACGAAAATGTTAGTGCCCGTAGGGCACACGGTAGGGATCAAGCTGTTTTCCGACGGCGTTTTGGTGGTAGGGCTGTCCCCCATCGACACCGCCGACGGCGAGGCGCAGCCCGCCAAAAGCTGCGGCTTAAAGGAAGGGGATATTATCACCCACATCAACCGCCAAGAGGTGGACACCATCGAGGAGGTTCAGGCGGTGCTGGCCCAGAGCGACGGAGAGGCCATGTCCATCCGCGCTCTGCGGGGGGACACCCCGGTGGAGCTGACCGCCAAGGCGGTGCAGTGCGGCACGGACGGAAGTTATAAGTTGGGCGCGTGGATCAGGGATTCCATGGCGGGCATCGGCACGGTGACCTTTTACGACCCGGACACGGGGGTGTTCGGCGCGCTGGGCCACGGAGTGAGCGACGTGGATACCCTGCGGCTCATGCCCCTGAGCCGGGGCGCGATCCTCCACTCCTCCGTCACGGGGGTGGAAAGAGGGCAGATCGGCACGCCGGGGCAGCTGCGCGGCGCGTTTGACCTGTCCCAGGATCTGGGCCAGCTCTACGCCAACACCACTTCGGGCATTTTCGGCACGCTGGAGACCACGGGCGGTCTGCCCTTGGGGGAGGCCCTGCCTGTGGCAGCCAGAGACGAAGTGAAGGTGGGGGAAGTGACCATCCGCTCCAACATCCAAGGAGAGGAAGTCAAGGAATATCAGGCGGAGATCGTCCGCATTTACCCGGAAAATGAGGAGGATACGCGGAATTTCCTCATTAAAGTCACGGACGAGGAGCTGCTTGCCAAAACCGGCGGCATCGTTCAGGGCATGAGCGGCAGCCCCATTTTGCAGGACGGGAAGCTGGTGGGCGCAGTGACCCACGTGCTGCTCAACGACCCGACGCAGGGCTACGGCATTTTGGCGGAGAATATGCTCAAGGCCGCGGGAGCGGCGTAAGGCGGACAGTCCGCCGGACGGAAAGCATCGCCGGGTATCCTTAAGATACCCGGCGATGCCGTATCCACCACAAAATCAAAACGCCACAAAAACAGGGAGCTTAGCCTTTTTTCAGGGCCAGCGCCTTGTGGACGTGTTCCACAATGCCGGCGGGGTTGAGGCCGAAGTAATCCAGCACGTCCATGGCCTTGCCGGAGCGGCCGAAGCGGTCGGGCACGCCGTGGCGGATGACGGGGACGGGGCAGGTCTCGCTCAAATAGCTGGCCACCGCCGCGCCCAGACCGCCGATGACGCTGTGTTCCTCGGTGGTGACGATGCAGCCCGTCTCTTGGGCGGCCTGAAGGAGCAGCTCGTGATCGAGAGGCTTGATGGTGCTGATGTTGAGGACGCGGGCGTCGATCCCCTGCTGGGAGAGGAGCTTGGCCGCCTCCATTGCCATGCTCACCATCATGCCTGTGGCGGCAATGGTCACGTCCTTGCCGGGCCGGAGGGTGACCCCCTTGCCGATGCGGAAGGTGTAGCCGGGGATGGCGTCGGTGAACTGTTCGGTGGCCAGACGGGCCATGCGGAGATAGGCGGGGCCGCTCTGCTCCAACAGAGCCTTCACCGCCAGACGCATCTCAAAGGCGTCGCAGGGGCAGAGAACGGTCATGTTGGGGAGGATAGACATGGTGGCCAGATCCTCGCAGCACTGGTGGGTGGGGCCGTCCTCTCCCACCGAAAGCCCGCCGTGAGAGCCGACCACGGTGACGTTCAGCTTGGGCAGAGCCACCGAGGTGCGAACCTGCTCATAGGCCCGGCCGGTGGAGAACATGGCAAAGGACGAGGCGAACACGTGCTTGCCGCAGGTGGCCAAGCCCGCCGCCACGCCGATCATGTTCTGCTCGGCGATGCCGAGGTCAAAAAAGCGGTCGGGATATGCCTTGCCGAACACGGCGGCGTTGGTAGAGCCGGAGAGGTCGGCGTCCAGCACCACCAGCTCGGGATGCTCCGGGGCGAATTCCAGCAGGGCCTTGCCGTAGGCCACGCGGGTGGCGATCTTTTCCGACATTTCAGCCCACCTCCTTTTCGATGGCGGCAAGCTGGGCCTCCAGCTCGGCGCGGGCCACCTGATATTGCTCGGCGTTGGGGGCTTTTCCGTGCCAGCCGGGGTCGTTTTCCATGAAGGAGACCCCCTTGCCCTTGACGGTGTGAGCCAAAAGAACGGTGGGCTTGCCCCCCGTCTGCTCCGCCATGCGGAAGGCGGCGCGGAGAGAATCGAAATCGTGGCCGTCGCACTTGACCACGTTCCAGCCGAAGGCTTCAAACTTTTTGTCCAGCGGCTCGATGGGCATGACGTCCTCCGTCTTACCGTCGATCTGCAGGCCGTTCACGTCTACAATGGCGCAGAGGTTGTCAAGGCCGAATTTGGCCGCGGACATGGC
>CARXAY010000239.1 GCA_949093475.1 uncultured Oscillospiraceae bacterium | reverse complement strand
GGCGTGTCCGCCGCCCCTCTGGCCTCCATCTCCCGGGGTGACGCCGCCGTCCTCTTCGCCAACGTTCTTTACACCGCGCCCCGCGGGGGCAAGGACGTGTTCCTTGTGTCCTCTCTGGGCGGCTCGATCACCGAATCTCAACTGGTGCTGGAGGTGAAGGGTCAAACCACCTCGGACGGCGGCTGGGCTCTGCGTACCGCAGAAAAAAGCTACCGCACCCACCGGGGCAACCTCTCCGCCTCCTATCAGGGCCAGCGCTGCAAGCTGGTTCTGGACAAGGACGGAGACGTGCTCGCCCTCCAGCGGGACACGGACTACACCACCCGCACCATTCGCATTTTGGAGGCCGAGGCCCGTTACGTCATGGCGCAGGGTCAGGAGCAGGTGCTGGTTGACCCCTCCACCCCCGTCTATCAGAGCGGCCAGAGCCAGTCCACCTACGGCGAGACCTACGCCAAGCGGATGCCCTACGGCACCAGCGCGGTGTTCTGCTATGACAAGGCCGGCTCTCTCCAATCCATCTATCTTCTAATCGGGGACGGCAACGCCACCACCGCCGTGGCCCTCCCCGGCACCGATCCCTTCCGTCCCCTCTTCTCCTCCGTCACCCCCACCGTTTACAAAAACGGCGTGCCCTCCTCCCTTTCCGCCGTAGAGCCTTACGACGTGGGCACATTTGACGGCAGCGCAGACGTACTCAATCTCTCTGACCGCAAGGTGACAGGCGTCTATGAAAACGCCGCACCCAGCGCCGTCAGCCCCAGCGTCATCACCGTCATGGGCGCACAGTTCAACGTTCTGGACTGCGCTTTGAAGGATCTGATGAGCTTCAAGCTGGGCGACCGCATGACCCTTCTTCTGGACATGAACAACAATGTGGCCGGAGTGGTCTCCCCCGACGCAGTGTCCGGCGAACCTTTGGGCGTCGCCACCATCGAGGGCAACAACGAGTCCGGCTATCAGGCCACGGTGGAGCTGGCCTACGGCATCACCGTCAAGGGCAAGGTCTCCTCCTCCGCCACTGCCGTGGAACGCGCTCCCGGCCGTCTGGTGAGCGTGGCTTCTTTTGAAAGCGGCCACCTGCGTCTTACCGTCGTTCCCGCCGACGCCGCACCCGGCGCATGGCGTCCCTCTGCGGGCAAGCTGGGCAGTCTGAATGTCTCCCCGCAGGCCGCGATCTATGATAAAGCGGGCAACAGCCCCCTCACCCGCGTGTCCCTCTCCCAAGTCACCGCCGATTCCATCTCCGCAAACCAGATCACCTACTATCACACCGACAACAGCGGCAGCGTGGACATCATCCAGTTGGACGACGCCACCGGCGAGTGCTACATCTACGGTATTCTGACCAAGGGGGAAAATATGTTTTCCTCCGGCTCTGCCGGTCTGTCCACCTCCAACCCCACGGTCTATATCAAGAACGCCAAGGATTCCCTGCACATGATCTCCACCCTCTCCGCCATCGGTGCAGAGAACAGCTTTGTGGGCGTCGCCGGCGGCACTTCTAACATTGACGGCGTCAGCCGTCTGGGCAGCACCACCACCCTTCGTTCTCAGACGCGCATCCGCCGCACCGCCTTTACCGAGGACACCGTCACTGTCAACGGCACGGTCTATCCCTTGGCGGCCAACATCGATGACTGCTGCTACAACGCCAAATCCAAGACTTGGTTCTCCTCCTTGGACGAGGCTCTGGCATACACCAACACCCTTACGGTCTACTTTGACCGCTCCCCTGCTCAGGGCGGCAAGGTTCGTCTGGTGGTCGTGGAGTAAGCTCCGGATCGGCTCAACAGCGGGAGGGCGTCGGCCCTCCCGCTTTTTTCTTGACAGGCGTGTTATAATAGTGTATACTTCCCTTTCCGGTCAGGAGGTGAGCCCATGGCCCACAGCGAAAAGCGGGTGGTGGCAAAAAACCCAAAAGCATACCACGACTACTTCATCGAGGATACCTTTGAAGCGGGCGTCGCCCTCGCGGGGACGGAGGTCAAATCCATCCGTCTTGGCAACGTGAACCTGAAGGATTCCTTCTGCGTCATCAAAGAAGGCCAACTCACCCTGTTGGGCGTCCACATCTCTCCCTACGAAAAGGGCAACATCTTCAACAAAGAGCCCCGCCGCCCCCGGCAGCTTCTCATGCACAAACGGGAGATCTACCGTCTGGGGGCGAAGATGCAGCAGGACGGCTACGCCCTCATTCACCTGTCAGTGTATTTTTCCGGGCCGCGGGTGAAGGTGGAGCTGGGCCTCGCCAAGGGCAAGAAGCTCTACGACAAGCGGGATTCCGCCGCCCAGCGGGACGCCAAACGGGAGATCGACCGCAGAATGAAGGAACAACGGATGCGCTGACGCGTCCGACAGTAAAAGGAGTGTTGAATATGGCAAATCCCACCTTTACCATCACCATGGAAAGCGGCGGCGTCATGTCTGGGGAGCTTTATCCCGACAAAGCCCCCAATTCGGTGAACAATTT
>CARXAY010000238.1 GCA_949093475.1 uncultured Oscillospiraceae bacterium | reverse complement strand
CCCTTCGCTGCTGCCGTTTTCCTCCACCAGATAGACCACCGCGCGGGGCTTCAAAGCCCCGATGCGGGCGTCAAAGCTGTCCACGATGTTTTGCAGCGTCTGGCCCTCGTAGGCGGTGTTGATGACGTGACGCTGGAAGCTGGGGTTGACGCTGTCGGTGGCGGAAGCTCTGTATTGCGTGTAGCGGACGTATTCTTCAAAGTGTCCGGCCCAAGTGCGCGCGCCCGCAATGTCTGTAAAGCTGCCCTGCGCGGCGCGGCCGCCGGTCAACACCCAAGAGTTCTGCCCGGTGGGGTTTTCGTTGGGGTTGGTGAGGGATGCATCGCCAGTCTGGTCGCCGGAGAGCATACTCGCAAGGGCCGAGCCGGGCTGAATGGGTACTTCCCCTTGGCAGAAGAGGTAAAGGGGCGCGCCGGTTTTTGCGCTTGACCCCCAGAAATCCGTGCCCTTGTCCGGCTGCGCGTATCGAGCGCTGCCTTCTTCGGCAAAGTTTAAGTACCGGCTGCTTGAACTGTTATAGATGCTCAGCTCGCCGCCGGTGATCTCCACAGTCATATCATACGCGTTGCTGGCAAAGTGACCGTTATTGGCAAGATTCAATTTTACACTGCCGCCGTTTTGAGTAGAGGCAAAGGTATATTTCCCGGTAGCGCCGTCGGCAATGGTCAGGTGCAAATTCGCCATGTCAACCGCAGTGAGGGTGGCGGAGTTGACGAGGTCGCGGTTGCTATCGTTACCGGCGACGGCCTTGGCGGCCACCGTATCGCCGCTGATCTCCAGCTTGGCGCAGCGCAGGCCGTACATCCCAGCTGTCGGCAGATCACCTGTACCCCGGCCATTGCTCAAGTGGGGATACATGGCGTACAGGCCGTCTTCCCCTTCGGCTACGACCAAAAGCTTGCTCTTGTCCTCAATGCTTGCGATCTGGCTCACGCTGGTCACTTGGTCGTAGCCCGGAATGGTCACAGGGTCGCGCCGGAAGAGCATCAGGTCGTGAACGACATTTGTGTTGTCGCCTTCTCCGCTGTTCCGGGTAAAGTTTACATTTGTGCCGAAAAAGACCAGATAGTTATTGCCTGCGCTTTGACTAATGTTAAAAAAGCCGCTGTTACTACTGGCCACGATTGTCGGAGTTGCGGAACTCGTGCTATATGCTTGGGTAGAGCTGTGGCACAGATAGTAGGTGGTGCGGGTGCCGTCTCCGTTCACATGAACAGCGGTTAAATTATATGTATCACCGCTGCTTCTTGAAATGGCGTTTTCCGCAGCGGAAAAATCGGTTTGAGCTACGCTGTCGTAGCTCGCGCCAGCCCCCGCCTTATAACCGGTGGCCGCGCTGTTGCCGTCCAACTCCAGCCGGGCGGAATTGCGGACAGAGTTGTTTGCTCCGCCGGTCGCACCCGGATAGAGCATATAATATTCCTGCGTGCCGTTATTGGTATACGGCGCGACGATCAGGTACTTTCCCAAAAGCCCGTCGGTGGGCATGGAGGTCACCCGGGTATAGCCCGGAATGGTGAGTTCGTCCGCCGCAAGCTGGGCCGGCTCATCTGCGTCCAGCGGCTCGGCGGGCTGCTCCGCCATGGCGGCGGGGGTAATCTCCTCGCCGACGGGAGTCGCCGGAAGCTCCTCCTGCGCCCGGAGAGCGGATGCGGGGAGAACTCCCACCGCCATCACAGCGGCCAAGAGCAGGCAGGCGATTCGTTTGGATAAGAGCTTCATATGTACCCATCCTTTCTGTGCCCCGAAGCGGGCCGACCATTTGGATATGCGCCCGTGGGACGTCCCACGAGGCAAAGGCCATAGCCTTTGCCTTATTCTAAACTCCTTTTGAGCAAAATTCCACATTAAAATAAAAAGCCGAGAAAAATTTATGCAAAACGACGAAAACAAAGGCCATCGGAGCGATCCGATGGCCTTGCGCTTTACTCTGCGAACAGCGGTGTGGAGAGGTAGCGGTCTCCTGTGTCGGGGAGCAGGGCCACGATGGTCTTGCCCGCGTTCTCGGGGTGCTTGGCCAGCTCCATAGCGGCGTGGAGAGCCGCCCCGGAGGAGATGCCCACCAGCACGCCCTCCTTGCGGCCCATGAGCCGCCCAGCGGCAAAGGCGTCGTCGCTCTCCACGGGAATGATCTCGTCATAGACGGAGGTGTCCAGCACATCGGGGACGAAGCCCGCGCCGATGCCCTGAATTTTGTGCGGCCCGGCCTTGCCCCCGCTCAAAACCGGGGAGTCGGCGGGCTCGACCGCCACCACCTTCACCGCCGGGTTTTGCTCCTTGAGGTATCTGCCCACGCCGGTGACCGTGCCGCCCGTGCCCACCCCGGCCACAAAGATGTCCACCTCGCCATCGGTGTCCGTCCAGATCTCCGGGCCGGTGGAGGCGTAGTGGGCGGCAGGGTTGGCGGGGTTGACGAACTGGCCGGGAATGAAGCTGCCGGGGATTTCAGCCGCCAGCTCCTCCGCCTTGGCGATTGCCCC
>CARXAY010000237.1 GCA_949093475.1 uncultured Oscillospiraceae bacterium | reverse complement strand
CCGGTAGCCGGGGGGCTGGCGGAGGAGTGGCTGCGCTTTGCTAAGTTTGCCGGGTACGCCGGGTTCAATGCCACCATGCCCCATAAGGAGGCCCTGGTCCCCCTTATGGATGAGCTGGACCCCTTGGCTGCCAAATGCGGGGCGGTGAACACCGTATCCATCCGGGAGGGGAAGGCTTGCGGCTTTAACACGGACGGCGGCGGTTTCCTCCGGGCTTTGGACGAGCTGGGGGTGAGCCCAGAAGAGAAGCGGGTGCTGCTCCTGGGTTCCGGCGGCGCGGCCAAAGCGGTCTCGGCGGCTTTGTGCATGGCCGGGGCAACGGTCACGGTGTGCAATCGTACGGTGAAGAGGGCTGAGGAGCTTTGCGGGATGTATCCCCAGGTGATGACCCCTGCCGGGTTTTCCGTTGGCGAACTCCGACGGGAAGCGGAAAAAGCCGATGTGCTGGTCAACTGCACCAGCCTGGGCATGGCGGGGACGGATGCTCAGTTTGAGGATTTTTCCTTTCTGGAGGTACTGCCTCAAAATGCAGCGGTGTGCGACGCGATCTATGCCCCGGCGAAGACCGAGCTGCTGAAGCGCGCGGAGGAGTTGGGCCATCCCGCCATGAACGGTATGGGAATGTTGCTCCATCAGGCGGTGCTGGCTTTGGAGCACTTTGTGGAAGAGAGCTTTGACGAGACTACCGCCCTGGCGGCAGCCCGAACGGCATTGGAAGCTACGCGATGAGATAATATATAAGGTGGGGATATAGGGGGCGCGGAAAGCGTCCCCTATATTTTGTATGTTTGGTTTCTTTTACGTCCACATCTGCGTACCAGCGGAAAAAAGAGAAAAAAGTGTGAAAAAGATAAAGATTTTTCTTGACTTGACGAGGGCTTTGTTGTATCATTATCAAGCGCCTGTTTGGGTGAAGCCCAAGCTATGCGTATGCGATGATGCGGGAGATTGCTCGCTCGGCGAGGTAACTTCCGCGGAGTATGTCCGTTTGATCGGGCGGCTGAGAATCTCTGTCGACGCGTATATCGCCACGCGAAGACGGAAACCGGCCGGCTTGCTGCGCCGGTTTTTCTTCTGTCGTGGAGTGATACGCACGAAAGAGTGGATAGAGAATTCTCACCCGATACGAAGCGAGACAGAACGCACGACCAGCACTTCGTATTATTAAGGAGGAAATCACATGGCAGCTCAGAAAGAAATGATCCGTATCCGGCTCAAGGCATATGACCATCAGCTCATCGACCAGAGCGCCGAGAAGATCGTGGAGACCGCTAAGCGCACCGGCGCTTCCGTCTCCGGCCCCATTCCCCTGCCCACCAAGAAAGAGGTGGTCACCATTCTGCGGGCCGTCCACAAGTACAAGGACTCCCGTGAGCAGTTCGAGCGCCGCACTCACAAGCGGCTCATCGACGTCATCAAGCCCTCTCCTAAGACCGTGGAGGCCCTGATGTCTCTCGAACTCCCTGCTGGCGTTGATATTGAGATCAAACTCTGATTAACGCCGCACCTAACTTTGTAGTACCGCGGCTCACCGCTTTTTGAGGTGGGCGGGTCATGTCACGAGAGCAATACTTCATTAAATAGGTAACTCTCCTGACCAATAACCTTTATAAGGAGGAAAAAGACACATGGAAAAGGCCATCATCGGCAAGAAGGTCGGCATGACGCAGATCTTCGATGAGAAGGGGAAAGTGATCCCGGTCACCGTCATTGAGGCGGGTCCCTGCACCGTCGTGCAGAAGAAGACCGAGGAGAAGGACGGCTACAACGCCGTTCAGCTCGGTTTTGAGGACGTGGCGGAGCGTAAGCTCACCAAGCCTGAGCTCGGACACCTGAAGAAGGCGGGCGAGGGCGTGCTCAAAAAGGAACTCAAGGAATTCAAGCTCGCCGGCGCCGCCGACATGAACGTGGGCGACATCATCGACTGCTCGGTGTTCGCCGAGGGCGACCGGGTGGACGTCACCGGTATCAGCAAAGGTAAGGGATACGCCGGCGTGGTCAAGCGTCACGGTGTGCACATCCAGAAGATGGCCCACGGCGGCGGCCCTGTCCACCGTCATCCCGGCTCCATGGGTTCCAGCACCGACCCCTCCCGCGTTTGGAAGGGCAAGGTAGGTGCCGGCCACATGGGCGTCGAGCAGGTCACCGTCCTCAATCTGGACGTGGTCAAGGTAGATACCGAGCTGGGCGTCATCGCCGTCAAGGGCGCCATCCCCGGCCCCAAGGGCTCCGTTGTCTATGTGCGCAACAGTGTGATCAACGTCAAGGAGAAGGGCGCTGGCGCCGACATCTCCAAGAACCCGCAGAAGGCTTCCGGGCGCAACCCGCAGAAGGCTTCCGCCAGAATGTAAGGAAAGGAGAGAAGCGATATGCCTAAGGCTAACGTCTATGATATGTCGGGCAAGAAGAAGACCACCAAGGTCGACCTGCCCGAGAGCATTTTCGGCATTGAGCCCAACGTCAGCGTCATGCATGACGTGGTGAAGAACCACCTGGCCAATTGCCGGCAGGGCACCCAGAG
>CARXAY010000236.1 GCA_949093475.1 uncultured Oscillospiraceae bacterium | reverse complement strand
GGGTCTGTCAGTCCCTTTGGCTTCAAAGGCCCGTAGCGGAGGGTGTCCCGCCCCCGGCGGGCCATGACCTCCACAGGCATACAGCCCTCAAAGACCCCTGCGTCCTCAAAGCCGTGGACTTCCGCCTGTTCTGCGGTGGTCAACGCCCGCCAAAAGGCGTCATATTGCGTTTCATCCAGCGCGCAGTTGATATAATCCGCCGTTCCCTTATCATAGCGGGAGGCAAACCACGCCTGCTCCAGATCAATGCTCTCAAAGCTCACCAGCGGCGCGGCGGCGTCAAAAAAGCTCAGATACTCCTCGCCGCCGAAGAACTGCCGGATCTCCTCCGCCAGCGTCTCCGATGTCAGCGGCCCGGTGGCGATGATGACCTGTCCCTCCGTCGGGATACTCGTTACCTCGCCGGACGCAACGGTGATGTTGGGATGGCCCTTGATCTTTTCGGTCACCGCCTGAGAAAAGGCGTGGCGGTCTACTGCCAAAGCGCCTCCGGCCTCCACCCGATGGGCGTCGGCGCAGGCCATAATGAGACTTCCAGACCGCCGCAGCTCTTCCTTGAGCAGCCCAACGGCGTTTTCTAATTGATCGGAGCGCAGGGAATTGGAACACACCAGCTCAGCGAAATCGTCACTGTGGTGGGCGGGAGACCGCTTTCCCGGCTTCATCTCCCGCAGAAGGACGGAGATCCCGCGCTCTGCCAACTGCCAAGCCGCTTCGCATCCGGCCAGTCCGGCGCCGATCACTGTGACCTGTTCCATCACTTCTTGGCGGCGGTCTTTTTCGCCGCCGGTTTCTTCGCGGTAGTCTTTTTCGCTGCCGTCTTCTTCCCGGCGGCTTTCTTAGCCGGGGCTTTTTCCGGTGCAGCGTCCCCGTCTGCGCTCTTACGGCGGTAACCGCCTCGCTTCTCCTCGGGGGTGAAATTAGCGCACTGCTCATTGATGCAGAAAGGCTTGTGCGCCCCCTTTCCCGCCGTTTTGAACATCGTCTGCCCGCACACCGGGCAGTTGTCCTTCACCGGCACGTCCCAAGTGATAAAGTCGCACTTTTTGCTCTCGTCCTTGGCGCTGCGCCGCTCACAGCAGTAGAAGGTATATTGCTTTCCGTTCTTTTTGCTCTTGCCCGTGCGCTTCAGGATGCGCCCGCCGCACTTGGGACACTTGCCGGGCATTTCGATCACCAGCGGCATGGTGAAGTCGCACTCCGGCCAGCCGGGGCACGCCAAAAACCGCCCAAACCGCCCGGACTTGACCACCAACTGTCTGCCACACTGGGGACAGATCTCCTCCGACACCTCGTCAGGCACTTTGAGACGTGTGCCGTCCAGCTCGCTCTCTACCCTCTTGAGATTGCTTTCAAAATCGCCGTAAAAGCCGTTCAGCAGCTTCACCCAGTTTTCCTCGCCGGATTCCACCTTGTCCAGACTGCTCTCCATTCGGGCGGTGAAGGTGGGATCGGCCACATCGGGGAATTTATCCCGCATTAGCCCGGTGACCACCTCGCCCAGAGGGGTGGGGCGCAGATTGCGCCCTTCCTTGATGACGTACTCCCGATCCATGATGGTGGACACGGTGGGCGCATAGGTGGAAGGCCGCCCGATGCCCTTTTCCTCCAGCGCGCGGATCAGGGTCGCTTCTGTATAGCGCGCCGGCGGCTGGGTAAAGTGCTGTTCCGGTGTGAAGCTATTTGCCTTTACGGTTTCCCCCTCCTTCAAATCGGGCAAGGGAGACTGAACCTCCTCCTCGTCTTCATCCCGTCCTTCCTCATAAACGGCTGTAAAGCCGTTAAACTTCACAGAAGAATGGTTGGCACGGAAGAGATACCCGGCGCTCTCCACGTCGATGGAGACGCTGTCATAGACGGCGGAAGCCATCTGGCAGGCCAAAAAGCGGCTCCAGATGAGCTTGTAGAGCTTGTACTGCTCAGTGGTCAGATCCTTTCGGATGCTCTCTGGGTCTAAGCGCACATCGGAGGGTCGAATGGCCTCGTGGGCGTCCTGCGCGCCGGATTTTGTCTTGTAGCGGCGGGGTTTTTCGGGATAATAAGCCTTTCCGTAACGGTTCAGGATGAAGCTGCGGGCCGCCGCGATGGCCTCTTCGGAAAGACGCAGGGAGTCCGTTCTCATATAAGTGATCAGACCCACAGTGCCCTCGCCGGTGATGTCCACGCCTTCGTAAAGCTGCTGGGCAATGGACATGGTGCGGCGGGGCGGCATCCCCAGCTTGCGGGACGCCTCCTGCTGGAGGGTAGAGGTAATGAACGGCGGCGCAGGATTGCGCTGCTTATCTTGACGTTTGACCTCTTTGACTGAAAAGTCTTTTCCCTTTACGGCGTTCAGAATGGCGTCTACCTCACTGCGGCTGTGAAGCTCCATCTTCTTGTCCTTGCCATGGAAGGACGCCTTGAACTTCCCGATGTTGGGGGCAATACGGGAAAAGTCCACGTCGATCGACCAATACTCCTGACTTTCAAAGGCGCGGATCTCCTCTTCCCGCTCCACCACGAGGCGCGTGGCCACCGACTGCTCCCGCCCGGCGGA
>CARXAY010000235.1 GCA_949093475.1 uncultured Oscillospiraceae bacterium | reverse complement strand
GTTTGACATTACCAAGCACCCGCAGTACAAATATCTGCTGGATTCCAGCAAGAAGAATTACTTTGATATTGCGAAGTTTCTGGCCCGCAGGCTGACGGTGAAGCCGGATGATGTTTTCGAGTGCTATGAGATGGAGGCCCCGTCCTTTGGGGCTTCCCCCTCCTGACAGGGCGGCTCCGCTTTCTCCAATGCCGCCGCCTTTAGCTGGCTAACTCGCTTTGTATCAACGAAGTGGGTGGCATACCACCGCTCAATTTCTGGATCGCCGCTCTTGCTGAACCGAAGGGGGATCACCGGCTTATGGCCCTGACCGCCCTTTTTCTTTACGCCCCACCGTTTGTAGCAGCAGAAAGACGGCTTTAACCCCGCCTTTTTCGCATACACCCGCATCTGGTGCATGACGGTGGACAGCTTGCTTAAATTGGCCGTACAGACGCGCTCCAAGTAGGAGACGCGCCCATACCGCCAGTTTTCATAGTCCTTTTTGGACAAATAACCTATTTCCATCAGCACATCCACCGGAGCCGCAAAGCCCCGGTCCCGGCATTGCCGGTACATGGCTGAGTTTACCTTGCCAGTCAAATCTCTATTGTTCATGGAGAACCCCATTTATCTGTGTTATCTGCATTATACGGCAGAAACCGGCATTTGTAAAGGCTGGCACAACCTTCGACCGTCTGGCCGGACAAGCTGCTTTTGATAGCTGTTACTCAAAAGCCACGTTCCCGGCCCGGTAGCACCGCCGACTGACACGTTCAGTTGGCGGTGTTTCATATTTCCGGGGAGGATTCCCTGTCACATTCAAAATCAATATTTTACAACATTATGGAGGTATTTTAATGGAATTTTTCACTTCTGCTATCGACACTTTGAAGGTTCTGGTAATTGCCCTGGGCGCTGGCCTGGGCGTGTGGGGCGTCGTCAATCTCCTGGAGGGCTACGGTTCGGATAACCCTGGCTCCAAAAGCCAGGGCATGAAGCAGCTCATGGCGGGCGGCGGCGTTGCCCTGATTGGTATGCAGCTCATCCCCCTGCTGGCGAACCTGTTCGGCTAAGAGGGCGTAGCCAATGCTGAACATCCTCGACATAATCACAGACTGGATCAAGGGCATCCTCCGGGACTGCATTATGGGCAACCTGGACGGGATGTTTGACCAGATCAACAGCGAAGTCGGGGAAGTTGCGGCAAACGTGGGGACGACCCCGGCGGCATGGAACGCCGGGGTTTTCTCCATGATCCGCAATCTGAGTGATAACGTGGTGGTTCCGATAGCCGGGATGATTATTACCTTTGTCCTGTGCTACGAGCTTATCAGTATGCTCATGGAGAAAAATAACTTCCACGACTTTGAAACTTACGCCATTTATAAATGGGTGCTGAAAGCGTTCATTGCCGTTTACCTCGTCACCCACACCTTTGATATTACCATGGCAATCTTTGAGATGGGGCAGAACGTGGTACAACAGAGCGCCGGAATTATCACCGGCACCACCAGCCTTGACTTTGCCACGGTCATAGGGGACGTGTCCGCGCAGTTGGAGGCCATGGAGCTGGGAGAGCTGTTCGGCCTTCTGGTGGAGACAATGCTGCTGAAAATCACCATGCCCATTCTGTCCTTCTGCGTGATGATTGTGCTGGTGGGGCGGATGATAGAAATTTATATCTACTGCTCTATCGGCGCGATTCCCTTCGCCACCATGACCAACCGGGAATGGGGGCAGATGGGGCAAAACTACCTGCGCGGCCTTGTGGCTCTTGGTCTGCAAGGCTTTTTCATTATGATCTGCGTGGCGATTTATGCCGTGCTGATTGGGCAGATCACCAGCGGAACCAACCTTCATATTGCCATCTGGCAATGCGCCGGGTACACGGTACTGCTGTGCTTCTCCCTGTTTAAGACCGGCTCGGTCAGCCGGTCTATTTTCAATGCACATTAAAATGAGAAGGAGGATTGCAATTTGAGCGAGAATAGAGCGCCGGAAACCGGCGCGGAGGTCCCTGCCGTCCCCGGCGTGGACGTGAAAATCTATCTCCCCAAGGACCCGGATAAGGACCATGGCAAGCTGATGGGCTTTGCCAGCGTGAACCTGGGCGGCGTATTCGCCGTCAACAACATCCGCATTTACAATACGGAGAATGGGCCGTATGTCTCCATGCCCAGCACCAAGGGGCAGGACGGCAAATATCACGACATCTGCTGCCCCACCACCAAGGAAATGCGGCAGGCGCTGAACGCCGCTGTTTTGAGCGCATATGAGAAAGCGGTGGAGCAGGAGCGTCCCCCTTCCGTGCGCGGCGCACTCAAGAGCGCGGCGAAAGAGACGGGGGTGCGAGAAGCGGCGGCTCCTGCCCAGGAGCGGAATACGGACAAAGGGGCGCGGTGATATGCTCACCTTAACCCCGGTATCACTGAAAGAGGCCAACGCTTTTGTAGCTGCCCACCACCGCCACCACAAGCCCACCATAGGCCACAAGTTTTCCATTGGGTGTGCGGCGGAGGGGCGGCTGGTGGGCGTTGCCATTGTGGGCCGTCCCGTGA
>CARXAY010000234.1 GCA_949093475.1 uncultured Oscillospiraceae bacterium | reverse complement strand
GTGACTTCGGCGGTAACCGGGCCGCCGATGCCCTGCTGTAAATTGTGGATCACCAACGCGCGCAGGGCGTTTCTGTCGATCCCCTGCCCGGTGACGCCCTTGGTGAGAACCAAGTGGGCGGTTTCCTCCGTCTCCTCCACTGTCCAAGACGCCTCCGCCACGCTGCCGCCTGCGGCGGCTTCTACCTCGTCCAAAATCTGATCCACATACTCCACACGGTCAAGGTTCACCAAACAGGAAACCTGATTGCTTCCGCCCAACACGCTGGAGAGATACCGCCAGCCGGCGGTAAAGAAGTTCGTATTCTCCCACCAAGAGGCGCTGATCTCGGCGGCGGTCGGGTCGATGGACGGCTGGGCGTCCTTGCCGCGAAGGATCACGGTCTTGCCGTTCACGGAGATGGGGATCTCAAAGGTCTCATAGTACTCCACGGCGGCGTCGCAGATGGCGGTGTAGGCGTCCTTGGGGTCCAGACCGCCGATGTCCACGCCGTAGACCGTGGTGTTGGGCAGGGTACGGTGTCCGGCGACAGCAAAGGCGCACAGGCCCAGATACGCCGCCAGCAGCACCGCGATCACAATGCCCGCAATGAGCACGGGCAGCTTCCACTTGCCGCCTGAACCGGGGGCTAACCTGCGGCCCTGCTTGGGCGTTGTTTCCTCCGGCTGCGCGCCGGGGGACACAGGGGTCTCAAAATTGTTTTCCTCCACGCTCATTCCCTCCTTCAACGCCGCCGCAAATTTTTCGGCGCGCCTATCTCTCCAATGGCCAGATATTCGTTTCTACATTATATGTCAAGCCCTACAAAAAAGCAATGACAAAGCGGTAACAACCCCGCCGTTTTTTTAGGAAATTTTAAGAATTCCTGCGGAAGAATCCACTTTACTTTTTTTCTCCACAGGTGTATATTGTTCCTACTGTGATTCTATGACCACACAAGGAGAGAGGCATACATGGCGGAGTACCACTACAAATACAACCCCACCAAAAAATCGGGCCAGAGTCAAAAAGCCCCTGACGGTCTTGGCGGAAACAACCCGGACGGCAGCGGCGACGACCTGTTCTCGTGGATCATCATTGTCATTGCGCTGGCGGTCTTTTGGCCGCTGGGTCTGTTTTTGCTGTTCCGCAAGCTGATGAGCGCGTCCACCTCCAGCCGCGCCAATACAGGGCGCACCTCCGCCACCCGCTCGAACTATACTTACAATTACACCTACAATTATGACAAGGTGCGTTCTGCCGCCAAAGAGGCCCAGAGCGCCGCCCAAGGCGCGGCACAGGCTGCGGCGCAGGCCGTCCGCTCCGCCGCCCAGAGCGTCTCTCCTCCCGCCCAGCCTAAGGCCCAGCCCAAGCGCTCCGCCAAGACCGAGCCTATGCCGGGGACGATGGCCCAGAAGGCGGTCAATCCCAAGGCGGGCCGGGGCTTCATCATCACCGGCGGCATCCTCACCGGAACTTTCCTCTCCACCCTTTTGATCGTCCTTGCGTCCCTTGCGGCAGGGGGCTTCACGTGGGAAATTCTCCCCGCGCTGGCCACTCTGGGCTGCTTTATGGGCATCGGTCTGGTGTTTCTTTACGTGGGCCTGTTCCGCCGCAAGAAGGTGAAGATGTTCCGCAAGTACCTGATGCTCATCGGGATGCGAAAAAGCGTCTCCATCTCCACGCTGGCCAAGGCCACCCGCCGCAGCCACAAGAAGGTATGCGACGATCTTCAGGATATGCTGGATCAGGGCATCCTGCCCATCGGATATCTGGATCTGGCCAACGACAAGCTGGTACTCACCACCGACGGCATTGAAGATGAACTGGACGAGGAGGACGAGGAAGAAAAGCAGGAGGAGGCCCGGCCGGACGACAGCATTCTGGCGGAGATCCGCGCCGTCAACGACTCCATCCCCGACCCTGTAATGTCCGCCAAGATCGACCGCATCGAGGAGATCACCGGGAAAATACTGGACTACCAGCGAAAATATCCCGCCAAGGCCGGGCAGCTTCGCAACTTCCTCAACTACTACCTGCCCACCACCCTCAAAATTCTCCGGGCCTACGCCCAGCTGGAGGAGCAGGGCATTGAAGGAGAGAACATCTCCGCCGCCAAGGCCCGCATCGAGGGCATGATGGACAAGGTGGTGGAGGGCTTTGAAAAACAGCTTGACAAGCTCTTCCAAAACGATGTTCTGGATATTTCCAGCGATGTGGCAGTGCTGGAAAAGATGCTGGACAACGACGGTTTGGGCAGTTCGGGCATGACTTTGGGCGGCGTATAACGAGGCGGCGGGAAATTCACATCCCGCCGCCTTTTTTCGTTGACGAAAACCCCAAGATGTTGTAGAATAAAAGGGTATGTCAGCACAACATGGATGAGAACACTTTCAAGGAGGCTGATTTTCATGCCCAAAGGTTATACGGAACTGATCCACTGCGACAACTGCGGAGAGGACTTTTCCGCCGCTTACCGCCGCTGCCCCTTCTGCAACGCCAAGCCCGGCCAGCGTCCGGAGCGGGACGACACCCAAGACTACGGCGAGCCTACCGGCCCGGTGGACTATGAGCCGGCCTACGAC
>CARXAY010000233.1 GCA_949093475.1 uncultured Oscillospiraceae bacterium | reverse complement strand
CACCCCACCTTTCTCTATGAGAGCCTCTGGAACGTGGTGGGGCTGGTTTTGCTCATCATCATCGCCCGCAAGTGGCGGAAATACGACGGGCAGATCTTCACCACATATGTGCTGTGGTACGGTTTGGGCCGGGCATGGATCGAGGGACTGCGTACCGACAGCTTGTACTTTTTCGGGCTTACACTGTTCGGCGCGCCCATCCGTACCTCTCAGGTGTTGGCGGCGGCGTCGGCGGCAGTGGCGGCAGGTTTGTTGGTCTATCACTTGAAATTCAAAACACACGCGCCGGAAGAACTCTACTGCAACCGGGAAAAGGAGGAGAAAAACAATGATCCTGATGGACGGGAAAGCGCTGGCGGCGAAGCGGAAAAGTGAGCTGCGCGCCAAGGTGGACAAGCTCCCCCGCAAGCCGGGGTTGGCGGTGATCTTGGTGGGGGACGACCCTGCCAGCCGCACCTACGTCAACGGCAAACGCCGGGACTGCGGGGAGTGCGGTTTTTACAGCGAGGAATATACCCTGCCTGCCGAGACGGCTCAGGCGGAGATCCTCGCCTTGATCGACGAGCTGAATGGGCGGGAGGATATCGACGGCATTTTGGTGCAGCTCCCCCTTCCCAAGGGGCTGGATAGCCGCGCGCTTCTGGACGCCATCCGCCCGGACAAGGACGTGGACTGCTTCCACCCGGTCAACGTGGGCAAGCTGTTTTCCGGGCAAAAGGGGGGCTTTGCCCCTTGCACCCCTGCGGGGGTGATGGATCTGCTCCACGAATATGGGATCAGCCCCAAGGGAAAGCACTGCGTGGTGCTGGGCCGCTCCAACATCGTTGGAAAGCCCATGGCGGCGCTGCTGCTGGCAGAGGACGGCACGGTGACCGTCTGCCACTCCGCGACGCCGGATCTGGCGCGAAAATGCGCCACGGCGGACATTTTGGTGTCCGCCGTGGGCAAGGCCGGTCTGGTGACCGGAGATATGGTGAAAGAAGGCGCGGTGGTGGTGGATGTGGCCATGAACCGCAACGCCGAAGGGAAGCTCTGCGGGGACGTGGTGATGGAGGAGGTGGCCGAGAAGGCCGCCTACCTGACCCCTGTGCCCGGCGGCGTCGGCCCGATGACCCGGGCCGGACTGATGGACAATACTTACCGGGCCGCCTGCCGGCACTTGAACGTCAGTCCTGATTGACGCTTCGGTTGATGGCGGACAGGATGCCCTTGAGAGGGGCGAGGTTGATATTGGGGGAGACCCCCACGCCGAACACATCCTTGCCCGCCTGATCTTTTAGGTGGATATAGGCCACTGCCATGGAGTCAGAGCCTCTGGTGATGGCGTGTTCCTTGTAGTCCACGAAGGTAAAACGATCCATCTTTTGGCCGTGGATCGCGGTGAAGAACGCGTCGATAGGGCCGTTCCCTGTGCCGGAGACCTGAAACACCGTGTCCTTGTGGCGCAGCGTGCCGGAGAAGGTGACGCGGCCGTTTTCATCGCCGAAGCTGTGCGCCAGAAGCTCGTAGGGGTGGGTGGCGCCGATGTAGTGGGATTTGAACAGCTCCAGCACGTGTTCGGCGGGCAGCTCCTTGCCCACCCGGTCGGTCTCCACCTGAACGATGTGGCCGAACTCCGGGTGCATGGCCTTGGGAAGCTCATAACCGAAGCTCTGAAGCACAAAGGCCGCGCCCCCCTTGCCCGACTGGGAGTTGATGCGGATGATGGGCTCATAATCCCGGCCAACATCGGCGGGGTCGATGGGAAGATAGGGGATCTCCCAGAAGGGAGAATGGCTTTCCTTCATATAGGCCACGCCCTTACTGATGGCGTCCTGATGAGAGCCGGAGAAGGCGGTGAACACCAGATCGCCCGCATAGGGCTGGCGGGGATCGACCTTCATTTTCGTGACCTTTTCATACGTATGGCGCACGTCGGTAATATGGGAAAAGTCCAGACCGCTGTCCACCCCTTGGGTGTGCATATTGAGGGCCAGAGTGACCAGATCCACGTTGCCCGTGCGCTCACCGTTGCCAAAGAGGGTGGCCTCCACCCGCTCCGCGCCCGCCAGCAATCCAAGCTCCGCGGTCGCCACCCCTGTGCCCCGGTCGTTGTGGGGGTGGAGGGAGATGACGGCGCAATCCCGGGAAGGCAGCTTGCGGATGAAATACTCGATTTCGTCGGCGAAGTAATTGGGCAGGCAGTTTTCCACCGTAGTGGGCAGGTTCAAAATGACCTTGTTCGACCGGGTCGAGCCAAGGGCCTCGATGACCGCCTGACAGATGTCCACGGCGTTGTCCATCTCCGTGCCCATGAAGGATTCGGGGGAGTATTCATACCGCAGATCCATCCCCCCGGCGATGGCGGGCTGAGACAGCTCCCGGATGAGCTTGGCCGCGTCTACGGCGATCTTGGTCACCCCCGCCATGTCGGTGTGGAACACCACCTTGCGCTGGAGGGTGGAGGTGGAGTTGTAGAAGTGGAAAATGACGTGCTTTGCGCCCTCAATGGCCTCAAAGGTCTTCTTGATTAAATGCTCGCGGGCCTGAACCAGCACTTGGATGGTCACGTCGTCGGGAATGTGCCCGCCGTCAA
>CARXAY010000232.1 GCA_949093475.1 uncultured Oscillospiraceae bacterium | reverse complement strand
GGGCGGCGCAGTCACATCTATGGTCTGGCTGGGCGACGGAGACGCAGAGGGTTCAATCTCCTCCTTCGGCCCGCAGCCTGCCAACACTAAGATCAAAGCAAGGGCCAAAGCCCATACGCGATGCTTCATCGGTGACACCCCTTTTGTTATGCTGTCTTCTATGATACACGCTCAAGGGGCTTGTGTCAAGGAAAGGGGTGGCCTTAAACGCTGAAAAATCTTCCTCTCAAATGACCTTCAGCATTTTCAGAACCACCAGCACCGCACCTGCCAGCACCAGCAGGGAAACGATCAGCGGCACATAGCTGAACTTGCTCCCTTCCCCGTCGCTCTGGGCCTTGCTGGGGGCAACCAGCCCGATCTTCCGCAGGGTCTTGGACACCGGCGGATAGAGGATCATCAGCAGTGCGGCGTTCAGCGTTCCCTTCACCAGATTGAACAGCGCGATCATGGGCATCAGGTCTACCACCGCCGCCCGGGGCATTTTGAAATACATAGGTGTGACGATGTAGTTGAACACGATCATTCCCAGCAGGCGGAACACCACGCCCACACACAGGCCAATGACCGCCCCGGAGGTCTTGCCCTTGTGGCGGTAAATGATGACCGCCGGGCAGATGAGCAGCACCGTGGACAGCACGTTCATCACAAAGCCGTACCACCCGGTGGTGCTCAGGGTGATGGCTTCAATAAACGCCTCCACAATGATCATCATCACCGCCGCCACGGGGCCAAAGAGGAATCCGCCGATGCCGATGACGGCGTCGATGGCGTCCAGGCTCAAAAAGCCGCCTACCTTGGGGATCAGCTTGCACACCGACATCACCGCGTAGGCCAGGGCGGTGATCATCGCCATGGTGGCCAGAGTCTTTGCATCGTACTTGGTTTTTGTTGTTTGTTTCATCGTTCTTGCTCCCTTACAAAAAGTAACACCTGAAAGACCATGTCTTTCAGGTGTTACACAAAAAAGCTACGCTTTTTACGCGTAAAACACATCTTCTTTCATCCAGACTATTACTGTCGGTCTCGGAGTTTCACCGAGTCAACCCGAAGGCTCGCGGACTATACCGCCGGTGGGGACTTACACCCCGCCCTGAAGACACGCTGTTCAGTTGTTCTGCCGCTATTATAGCACCCTTCCCAAAAAATGCAAGAGGAAATTTCCCTTACAATTCCTGCGCCTTTTCCCGAATAAACCGCTTGAGCCACTCCCCCGTCTCCCGGTGTTCCAAAGCAAAGTCGATGGTGGCCTCCAAAAAGCCCTTCAGGTTGCCGGTGTCGTACCGTTTCCCCTCAAAATCCACCGCAACCATCTCCTCCTGCTTGCACAGCAGGCCCAAGCCATCGGTCAACTGGATCTCTCCGCCGTAACCGGGCTTTAGATTCTCCAGAATATCAAAGATCCCAGAGGTCAGGACATACCGTCCCAAAATGGCATAGTTGGAGAAGATCTGCTCCAAGCGAGGCTTTTCTACCACGTCGGACACACGAAACACCCGTTTCTCCAGCGGCTCGACCTTCACTGAGCAATACTTGCTGATGGCCGCTGTCGCCACCTGCTGAACTCCCACCGCGGAGGCGTTATACCGCTCCGCCGCCTCGATCAACTGGGCCGTCACCGGCTTCTCTGCGCGCATGATGTCGTCGCCCAGCAGCACCGCAAAGGGCTCGTCCCCCACAAAGCGTTTCGCCCGCCAGATGGCGTGACCCAAGCCCCGCGTCTCCTTCTGGCGCACATAGAAGATGTTGGCCAGATCGGCGGCGCGGCGTACCTCCGCCAGCTCCCGATCCTTCCCCGCCTGATTGAGGCGGGTCTCCAGCTCGGGATAGTAGTCGAAGTAGTCGTCCATGGCGGACTTGGCGCGGTTGGTGACCACCAAAATATCCTCGATGCCCGCAGCGGCGGCCTCCTCGATGATATACTGGAGGGCGGGCTTGTCCACCAGCGGGAGCATTTCCTTGGGGACGGTTTTGGTGGCAGGTAGCATCCGGGTGCCCAGCCCAGCGGCAGGAATGACAGCTTTGCGGACTTTCATGGGAAGTCTCCTCTCATTTGATCGTTTGCAAACGCCCCTGAGGGATCATCGTCTGAAAATAACCCACCTTGGGCAGCACAGTCAGAAGGAGCAGTCCGAGAACCACACACACGCCAAGCTCCCCGACCCCCACGCTCAAGCCGTTGACCAGCCAAGCCATGGGGAAGGCGGCGGTGAAACCATTTGCCTCCGCAAGTCCGATAGTAAAGCCCACCATAACCGCGTTGCAGATAACCGGAGGCAGTGGTGCAAGCCACTTGGTCTTGACCCTGCAAGTCCAAAGGGCGGCCAGCAGCGTTGCCGCCGAACCGATCACAATGTCCAACGGGCCGTAGGGAGAAAGCAAGTTGACGATGAGACAGCCCACAAACAAGCCGGGGACAGTCGCCGGGAATAAGAACGGCAGCACCGTCAACGCCTCGGCAAAGCGGAATTGGATCGGGCCAAAAGTCCAGCCGAAGATGCTTCCAAAATAGCCCATCACAGCGTAGAGCGCGGCCACCATCGCCGCCAAGGTGGGGCGTCGCCTGCGGCGCAAGGGGCTCGCCGGGCGCACCGTGGCCATCAAGGT
>CARXAY010000231.1 GCA_949093475.1 uncultured Oscillospiraceae bacterium | reverse complement strand
ATTCCACCCCCCGGAGAAATTTTTGCCGTCCGCCCCAAAATTTCCACACTCCACCGGGTCTTTTCCCGCCCGGTGTACTCCTTGGCCTGCGCGTTCAGGGGGATGGCGGCCTTCAGGGTGTGCCATGTGCGCGCCCACACCTTCCCTGTGGCCCGGACGGTCATGCCCCCCATGTCGATGGTGCTTCCCTCCGGCTCGACAAAGTCCACCCAGCTTCCAATGAGGGTATCCCCGGCAACCACCGTGTCCCCCTTTTCCACCATCTGCTGGCCGCGGGTGGCCTGAATCTTGGTGATGATGCCGGGGTATTTGGCCGCGATGTGGGCGGGTTCGTCCTCCTCCATCAGCTCCGGGCGGGGGTCGCCCTCCCGCACCAGCACCTCCGCCACCATCCCGTGGAGGTTGATGGACATCCATGACAGCTCGGGCAGCTCCAAGATCACCTCGTGGGAGATCTGCCGGGTGTCCAGCCCCGGCCCGAATGCCCCCGGCCGCACTCCACGGGCGCGGAGCTGGGTAAGGATCGCCCCGGTAGGCACTTTCACGTTTCCCGACACCCGCACCGTCACTACAAAGCGGCTTAGCACCGCCACCACCGCGATGCACGCCGCCATTCCCGCCCAAAAGGCGTACCTCCGCCGCAGCTTCCAAGCCGTTCCCGTCAAGCCGCCCCGGCGCAAGAGCCGCACCTCCCACTGGCCCTTCTGCCCCAACGCGGTGACGCGGCCCGCGTCCAAAAAGGCCACCCGGCACGTCCAAGTGACCTCGTCGCGCCGCTTGGCCCGCCAAAACCCGATGCCGTCCCGGGCGCAGCGGTTGAAAAACTCCTCGCAGTTCGCGCCCTGAACCTGAACCTCCGCCCAGCCCCGGATGGCGTTGGCCGCCTTTTGCATACGCTCCCTCCTATTCCAGAGACACCGAGAAGATCTGCCCCGTAATGAGCAGCTCCCCCGCGTTCATCACCTTCAGCTCCAGCTCCAAGCCCTTCACCCGGATGGCCACCTTGCCCCCGCCGATGTGGATCTCGCCGGGATCGTAGGCCAAAATGCCGCGGTGGTTCTCCACCCGCAGCTGTTTGTCGCCTATCAGCTCAATGAGCGGCAGCCCCGCCACCGCGTCGGCGGGCAGATCAAATATCTGGGCCAGCTTTTCCGTAAATCCCCGCCGGCGCATCTTTCCCTCCATGTCCACACCCCCGTCCCAAAACCTTATGCGCCGCCCCGTGGGTTCATGCGTGCATAGGGTCAAGCCGTGGGGGCATAGGGTGGGGGGAGGTGATCCCTATGCTCTGGCGTATCGTTCGTTCCCAAAAGACCCGCGACCTTTTCTTCGGCCTCGCGCTGGCGGTGACCACCGCCGGGCTGATGGTTTTTCCCCAAGAATGTCTTGCCGCCGCAAAAACCGGCCTTGCCCTGTGCGGCAATGTGATCGTCCCCTCCCTGTTCCCCTTCTTTGTTTTGTCCTCTCTCGTGGTGGATCTGGGGCTGGCGGGCTATCTGGGCCGCGCCCTTGAGCCGGTCATGCGCCCCCTCTTTCGGGTCAACGGCTCCTGCGCCACGGCGCTGGCGCTGGGCTTTATCGGCGGCTACCCCGTGGGGGCGCGCACCGCCATCACCCTCTACCGGCAGGGCCAATGTACCCGCGCAGAAGCCCAGCGGCTGCTGGCCTTCTGCAACAACTCCGGCCCTGCCTTTATCCTCGGCGTGGTGGGCGCGGGGGTGTTCCAAAGCGGCAAGCTGGGCATTCTGCTCTACCTCGTCCATATGCTGGCCTCCTGCCTCGTGGGGCTGATCTTCCGCTTTACCGGCCCGCGGCAGGAAGGAGAGGGCCGCGCCGCCCCCACCTTTCAGGCCAAGCGGTTCACAGCCGCCTTTACGCAGGCGGTCACCGGGGCGATGACCTCCACCCTCAACATCTGCGCCTTTGTCCTCTTTTTCACCGTGATCTTGCGGCTTCTGGTGCTGGCGGGGATCATCCCCGCTCTGGCGGGGTTTTGGGGCCATGTGTTATCCCCGCTGGGCTTTGACGAGGGATGGGCCGCCAAGCTCCTCACCGGGCTGGTGGAGCTGTCCTCCGGCGTGGCCGGGCTGACGGGCAGCGGCCATCTGGCGGGCCGGGCGGCCATGGCGGCGTTCATGCTGGGGTGGGCGGGGATCTCCATCCACTGTCAGGTACTCACCTTTCTGGCCGACTCCGGCCTCTCTCCCGGCACATACTTCCTCGGCAAGCTCCTCCACGGCGGTATTTCCGCCGCACTGGTGTGGCTGCTGGCCCGCCTTTTGCCCCAAGGTCTGCCCGTGGGAGTAGTGCTGGCCGACCGGGTGGACGCCATCGCCGCGCTGGATTTCTCCTCCGCCCTCACCGCCTCTACCGTGGCGGCTTGGTGTCTTTTATTGGTATTTTTCCTTTTTTCGATTTTCTGTGGCAAAAAGTCCAGAAAGGTGGTATAATATCTCCAACGATTTTTGTTGGGAGGGTTCTGCCCATGCTGTTTGAAGAGAAGATCGACCCCCGCTGCGTCTACTGCCGCCGGGGCAAGCCGTTGGACGACGGGCAGATCATCTGCCCCAAGCGGGGGATCGTCTCCCCCGGCAGCTCCTGCGGCGCGTTCCAATACGACCCCCTCAAGCG
>CARXAY010000230.1 GCA_949093475.1 uncultured Oscillospiraceae bacterium | reverse complement strand
CTCCTTGGCGTGGGCGATGGGGGTGGCGGAGGAGTCCTGCCCCAGATCATAGAGCAGACCGATCTTCGTCGCGTCCGGGTCGGCGGCAAAGATCAGATCCATGATGGCGTTGGTGTCCAGATAGTCGCTTGTGCCCGTCAGGTTGTGGCCGGGGGCTTCAAGGGAGTCCACAAGCTGCGCGCCCACCGGGTCGGAGACAGCGGAAAACACTACGGGGAGCTGGTTTTCCTCGGTGGCGGCCTGCATCTTCATGGCCACCGGGGTGGCGATGCCCACCATCAGATCCACCTTGTCAGCCAAGAAGTTCTGAATGATCTGCTCCATCACGGCGTCGTCGGCGTTGCAGTTCTCATAGGAGATTTCAAAGGTCACACCTTTTTCCTCGCCGATGGCCTTGAGCCGGGCCTGAAGATTTTCGTTGATCTGGTTGAGGGAGGCGTCGTTGACGTAGTTGCAGATGCCGATCTTGTAGGTCTTGCCGTTCCCGGCGGTCTTGCCGCCGCCGTTGCAGGCGGTGAGGGACAGGGCCAGAGCGGCCGCAGCGGTGAGGGAGAGAACCTTCTTGACGATGTTTTGCTTTTTCATGGGAATACCTCCATTAAAAATAATTTAGGCGGCAGATGGAGGGACAGAGCTTGCCAAACTCTGCCTGAGAAATGAAAAACGCTTTTATCCCATCTATGGGACAAAAGCATTTCACTTCTGCGATACCACCCAAATTGGCGTTTTGGAAAACGCCCACTCGCTTGCACATACCATCATATGCGCTCCTGCGCTATAACGGGAGGAGACCCGTCGGGAACTACTAAGCGTTGTTTGAACACGCCGTTCAGCCCGCCCTCGGAAGGCCATTCGCCGGTCGCCTTGGGCTTCGCTCACACCGCCCGAAGCTCGCTATACCTTGGCGTACCACCGGTTACTCTTCTTCCTCATCGGTTTACTGTGATGAAGTTGTTATAGGCATTATACGCAATCGGGCGGGAAATGTCAACCCCCAATTTCTACTTCTTTTTTCTTGGACAGGAAGGAGAGCTTGGTCTCGGACAAAATCACGGCAAAAAAGATCAGCACAAAGCCCAGATACATCCGGGAGGTGGGCCGCTCGTTGCCGAAGAGGACGGAGAAGAACACGCCGAAGGGGGCTTCCAGACTCAAAAGCACCGCGCCCGTGGCGGCAGGGGTCTGGGCCTGCCCAATGTTCTGAAAAAGCATCGCCAGCCCGGAGGCGCAGACGATCAGATAGGCGAGGCGCAGCAGATCCGCCCCGGCGGGCAGGGCGGCGAGCCGTTCCCCGGTGATAAAGATGCCCACCCAAGACCAAAGGGCCATAAAGAGGAACTGAAGCACCGTCAAAAGAAGAACGTCGCAGCGCTTGGAATAGTGGGTCACGGCGATGATGTGCAGCGAGAAGGCCACGCCGCAGATCAGGGTGAGGATATCCCCGCCCACAACGGAAAAATCCTCGGTGAGAGACACCAGACCAGTGCCCACCAGACACAGCGCGGCGGCGGCCACATTATAGCGGTCAGGGCGCTTGTGGGAGATGATCCAGTTCAAAAAGGGCACTAACACACAGTAGGTGGCAGTCAAAAAAGCGTTCTTTCCCGGGGTGGTTCCCTCCCAAGAGCCAAGCCCGCTCAAGCCGTAGGTCTGGAAGGCGTAGCCCAGAAACATGAGCGTTCCCAGCACCGCGCCGCCCAAAAGGGTCTCCCGGTTCAAAAGCCGCCACTTCTTCCAGAAGATCAAAGCCAACGCCGCCCCGGCAGTGGTGAAGCGGATGGCCAGCAGGATAAAGACGGGAATGCCGTCCACGGCCTGCTTCATAATGAGGAAGGAAGAACCGAAAATCAGCGTGGCGGCAACGATACAAAGCTGCGGCCAGACCGGGGGCTTGGAAGAAGGCATGAGTTGACGCTCCTTTTCGGGTATGATATGCTGGAGAGACCAAACAGAAGAAGGGGGCGCTGGAATGGACGTGCTGGGACGGGATTTTTATGACCGGGACACCTTGCAGGTGGCGCAGGAGCTGCTGGGCTGCCGTCTGGTGCGGGAGGTCGAGGGGGAGCTTTTGGCGGGGCGCATCACCGAGACGGAGGCCTATATCGGCCGCTGTGACAAGGCGTGCCACGCCTATGGCTATAAGCGGACAAACCGCACCGAAACGCTGTTTGCCCAGCCGGGGACAGCCTACCTCTATCTCATTTACGGGATGTACACCTGCCTGAACTTTGTCACCGAGCCGGTGGGAGAGCCGGCGGCGGTACTCATCCGCAGCATTACGGCGATAGAGGGAGAGCAGACCATGGCGCGGCTGCGCTTCGGGAGACCCGTAGCGGAGCTGAACGCCTATCAGCGCAAGAACTTCCTCAACGGCCCGGGAAAGGTATGTAAAGCCCTAAACCTTGACAGAAGCGTGAACGGCCACGATCTGCTGACGCCGCCCCTCTATGTTCTGCCACGGGATATAGAACTCCCCGCCATCCATTGCGGCCCAAGGATCGGGGTGGATTATGCCCAAGAAGCCAAAGATTTCCCTTGGCGGTTCTGGGTGGATATGGAAAGGGAAAGCCCTTAACAGCTTTTCTCCATGTGCGCCGCCGCCGAGCGGAGCATCAGCTTCTTTGTCCCCACCGTATCAAAGGC
>CARXAY010000229.1:2017-2644 GCA_949093475.1 uncultured Oscillospiraceae bacterium | reverse complement strand
ACTTTACCCTGTCCCCCAAGTGGCCCACCTATCAGATGACGGTCACCGGAGCGACGGGCAAGGTGACCTATTCCATCGGCAGCCCCAGCGTTGCCACTGTCTCCGACACCGGGCTGGTCACCGCCGTAGCCAACGGCTGGACGGTACTCACCGTCACCGACGAGGCCGGGGCTTCCGCCAAGTGCGACGTGCGCGTGGCCGGGATGCCCAAGGTGGAGACCCCCGCCCCCACCGACAACGGCGGCAATTCCGGCGGCTCCTCCGGCGGCGCCAACACCAGCGGGGCCAAGCTGAGCACCACCGATTTCACCCTGTCCCAGAAGTTGGGCTACACCGCCCAGCTCACGGTGAGCGGCGGCACGGCGTCCAGCTGGTCGTCCAGCAATGAGAAGGTCGCCACCGTGTCCGGGAGCGGACTGGTCACCGGCGTTTCCAAGGGGACGGCCACCATCACCTGTACCCTCTCCGACGGCACGACCCTCACCTCCATCGCGCGGGTGTATTGAGATGACCCTTCAGGAATTGGGCGTCACCGTCGGCACGCTGCCCTCCGGGCCGCGCGGTTCGATCTGTGACGTGCCCGGCGTAAAAGTGGGTCATACGACCCTGAACAGCGAACGCTTCCAC
>CARXAY010000229.1:1421-2007 GCA_949093475.1 uncultured Oscillospiraceae bacterium | reverse complement strand
CTCTGTGGGGCGGTTATACCCTGCAGGAGTATCTGAAAAACGGCGGCTCCATCTACATCACCGCCACCGGGCCCAACGCCACCACCGCTCCCATCGACATGGAGAGCGAGAAGACCGAGGTGGTCATCCCCGGCGTGGAGAACCCTTTTCTCCACAAGCCGCCCGCAGGGGTGTGCGCCTACAACGGCTTCGGCAAGACGGCGGGGCTGATGCAGCTCCAAGAGCTGGGCCGCATCGAGACCCCCATTGCCCTCACCGGCACGTTGAACGTGGGCAAGGTACACGACGCGCTGGTGGGCTGGACGCTGGCCAAATGCGCCGCCGACGGCCATCCCGACGTGCGCTCCATCAACCCCATCGTGTGCGAGTGCAACGACGGCACACTGAGCGACATTCGCTCCCGTCCCGTGGGGGAACAGGAAGTCCTCGCCGCGCTGAACAGCGCCTCGGACGCCTGCGCCGAGGGCTGCGTGGGCGCGGGAGCGGGCATGATCTGCCACGACCTGAAGGGCGGCATCGGGACGGCCTCCCGGGTCATGGAATTCGGCGGCAAGCCCTACACCCTCGGTGTGCTGGTCCAGACCAA
>CARXAY010000229.1:0-1411 GCA_949093475.1 uncultured Oscillospiraceae bacterium | reverse complement strand
TCGCTGAAGGATCTGACCATCGGCGGACGGCTGGTCGGCCCTCGTCTGGCGGAGCTGGCAGGCCGCCACGAGCCGGACAAAGGCTCGTGCATTATGATCGTCGCCACCGATCTGCCCTTGGATTCCCGCCAGCTCTCCCGGGTCGCCAAGCGGTGCTCGGTGGGTCTGGCGCGGCTGGGCTCTTATATCGGTCACGGCAGCGGCGAGGTGTTTTTAGCCTTCTCCACCGCCAACCTCTATGAGGAGCTGGACAAAACGCCCATCGTCCCCACCCTCTCCTTCCGGGAGGACGACATGGACGTTCCCTTCCGGGCCGCGGCGGAGTGCGCCGAAGAAGCCACCCTGCGCGCCATGCTGGCCGCCGACACCACCGTGGGCTGGCAAGGCACGAAAATCTACGCCCTTTCCGAGCTTTGGGGGAAAATTTAGGTTTTCCCTCTTGCTTTTTATTTTGGGGTGTGTTATACTCCCTCATAGATTGAAACATTTGTTCGTTTTTCGTTGCAAAGGAGTTGTACTATGGCAGAGGAAAAGAACTGCTGTCCTAAATTCAAGACCACCTGCGGCGGACAGGCCCTCATTGAGGGCATTATGATGCGGGGGCCTTCAACGGAAGCCATCGTGGTGCGAAAACCCGACGGCGAGCTGGAGGTCAAGGTGGAGGAGCTGAAGCTGGTCAAGACCCGCCACCCGTGGCTGGGCCTCCCCTTTCTCCGCGGGCCGGTCAACTTTGTGGACTCCATGGTGCATGGGGTCAAGGCGCTGATGTACTCCGCCGAGTTCTATCCCGAGGATGAGGAGACCCCGGAAGAGCCGTCCAAGCTGGACGCTTGGATGGAAAAGCACTTGGGCAGCGAAGCCGCCATGAACGTGGTGGTCACCTTGTCGGTGATCTTGGGGCTTGGCTTCTCCATTTTGCTGTTTTTCGTCCTGCCCACCCTGATCACCGGGCTATTGACCCGGTTGATCGACCATCGGCTCGTGTTGAGCCTGATCGAAGGGGTGGTGCGAATGGCCATTTTCTTCTGCTATATCATTCTGATGTCCAAAATAAAGGACATGAAGCGGGTGTTCCGCTACCACGGCGCGGAGCATCAAACCATCTTCTGTTATGAGAGCGGCCTGCCATTGACGGTGGAAAACGTCCGCAAGATGCCCCGCCACCACCCCCGCTGCGGCACCAGCTTTCTCTTTGTGGTTATCGTGGTGTCTATTCTCCTGAGCAGCGTGGTGTTCTCCTTTTTCCCTGTGGAGAACACCTTTGCCCGGATGGGCCTGCATCTGCTGATGCTGCCGGTGGTGGTGTCCATCACCTATGAGATCAACCGCTATGTAGGCGGTCATGACGGCCCTGTCTGCCGCATGGTCCGCGCCCCCGGCATGGGCATCCAGCGGTGGACCACCTTTGAGC
>CARXAY010000228.1 GCA_949093475.1 uncultured Oscillospiraceae bacterium | reverse complement strand
CGTGAGTACAGTCTGACATAATGTTACCTTCTTTCACAAATTGTAATTACAACAAAAGGGTTTCCTTCTCCCTTAGGATGTCGTCGATGCGCTCCAAATACTCCTTGGGGTACTTGGGGTTGGCAAAGCGGGTGAGCTTGCCGCCGGAGTCGATGACCTTGGTCACGCCGCCGCCCCCCAGCGCAAGCACGGGGTGCAGCTCCTCCATCATCACGATGTTGTAAAGGCTTTCCGTCCCCGCCTTGGCCCAGCCCACGTTTTCAAACGAGCCGGACATATATTTCTGGCGGTAGAGGTAATAGGGCGCGTAGCCCTCTTGGGCCAGCGCGGCCCATGCACCGTCCAGCATGGCCTCCACCTGACGGTCGGTGGGCAGCTCGTCGGGATGCTCGGTGAGGTGCGAGCCTTTTTTCAGGGCCAGCGTGTGGACGGTGATATTCTCCGGGGAGAGGGCCAGCACCTCGCCCAGCGAACGGGCAAAGCCGTCGGGGGAGTCGCCGGGCAGCCCGGCGATCAGATCCATGTTGACGGCAAACGCCCCGGCGGCGCGCACCTGAGCGTAGGCCCGGCGGATGTCCTCCCCGGTGTGGGGACGGCCCATGCGCTCCAGCACCCCGTCGTCCATGGACTGGGGGTTCACCGACACCCGGCCCACCCCGTGGGCGGACAGAACGGCCAGCTTGTCCGGGGTGATGGTGTCGGGGCGGCCCGCCTCCACGGTGAACTCGGTGCAGCGGGAGAGGTCGATGTGGGTGTTCAGGGCGGTGAGTACCGCGTCCAGATGCTGGGGAGACAGGGTGGTGGGCGTGCCGCCGCCCATGTAGACGGTGCGGACGGTCTTTCCCCGGCGACGGAGGAGGTCTCCGGCGGCGGCGATCTCCCGGCACAGCGCGTCCACAAAGGGGGACACCAGCGGGAGGCACTGGCCCACCGCGGCGGAGATGAAGGAGCAATAGACGCACCGGGAGGGGCAGAAGGGGATGCCGATGTAGAGGGAAATTTCGTCCGGGGCGAGGCTTTGGATGGCCTTGACGCTCTGGAGGGCGCAGTCCATGGCCAGTTTGCGGCGGAGGGGGGAGACGTGGTAGGTCTCGGCCAGCTCCTTTTCCGCCTGCGCAGGGGTCGCGCCCTCCAAAAGGGCTTTGGTGGGGAGCTTTACGGGGCGCACGCCGGTGAGCGAGCCCCAAGGCAGGTCGCCGCCCAAGAGCATCGTGCCCGCTTTATAAAACGCCTGCTTCACCGCCCGCTGGACGGTGTGGTAGAGCTGCTCCGGCGGCTCGTCTAACTTTTCGCTGGGGAAACGCACCACGCCGTTGTTCCACCGCCCGTCCCGCAGCAGCAGGGCGCTCATATTGGTGAGCTTTTTGCCCCGGTGGAGGGTGAAAATGACGGCGTTATCCTCGGAAACCAACGAGGTGGGGGCGGGGAAATCGGGATATTCCGGGCGCTCCTCAGGAAAGAGGGTGAGGAGCATCTGCTCGGCGGCGTAGTGGTAACGCCCGGCATCCCAGTCCACGTTGTCCGAGGTGAGCCACAGCTTCATCGCCCCATCGCCTCCCGAAGGTAGGGGTTGTGCGCCCGCTCATATTCCAGAACGGTGGGGCGGTCGTGGCCGGGATAGACGGAGAAGTCCCCTTGGGATTCTCCCAGCTCCCACAGGCGGCGCAGGGAGGCCGCCATCTCGGAAGCGTCCCCGCCGGGGAAGTCGGTGCGGCCCATCGAGCCGCGAAACAACGTGTCCCCGGTGAACAGGCAGTCCTCCGCAAGGAAGGTCACCGAGCCCTTGGAGTGACCGGGGGTGTGGAACACGTCGAGTTCTATTTCAGCAATTAATAACTTTTGGTTATCACGTATCTCCACCAAAGTGGGCAGGGCGGCGGCGTCCAAGGGAAACAGCTCCGAGGGGGCGAAGGGGCGGGAAAGGTCGCCGGCGTGGGCGTAGACGGGCAGGCCGGGGTAGGCCGCCAGCAGACCGGCCAAAGCGCCTACATGGTCGAAGTGGCCGTGGGTGAGGAGGATGGCGGCGGGGGTCATCTCCAGCTCCCGGCAGGCGTTGACCACCGATTCCGGCGCGCCGCCGGGGTCGATGACCAGACCGTCAAGACACTCGGGCTGCTTGAGGAGGTAGCAGTTCGCCCCCAGCGGGGGCAGGGACAGGGAATGAAGCTCCATGGAAAAACTCCTTGTGGATGGGTTAGGGCTGACGCGGGCGGATGGGGACATCCGCCCCTACAAGGGAAACGAACGGTTCAGCAGGAGTGTAGGGGCCGATGTCCTCATCGGCCCGTCAGGGCTGACGGTCGGGGGGTATGAAAGGAATGCCCGTGTTGCATTTTGAAAACGGGGGCCAAGCCCCCTTTTTTTCGCGGCCCATTTCTTTTTTCTCGCGAGAAAAAAGAAACCGTCCGCACGCCAAAGAAAAAAGAGCTTTCTAAACTTGTTTGGATACTGCGGCTATCTCCGGCGGCGTTTTCAGTCGGAAGGGTTCTTCCTCTTGCCCGGCCGTTACGGCCTTTTGTGGTGCGAAGTGCCACCCACTGCGCTGGAAAAACGGCCGCCTGCGCGGGGCGGTAACGGGGCGGGCGGATTTCGAACCCGCTTCTACGGCCCGATGAGGGCATCGGGTTCTACGCTCCGGGGAGTTTCAAAAG
>CARXAY010000227.1 GCA_949093475.1 uncultured Oscillospiraceae bacterium | reverse complement strand
GGGCGTGATCATTGTCAAGATCATCGGCGCGGTGTATAAGATCCCGCTGATGAACATTTTGGGGGAGGTGGGCTACGGCCATTTCTCCGCCGCTTACGCCGTGTTCAACGTCCTGCTGACCATCGCCACGGCGGGGCTGCCGGTGGCCCTGTCCCAAGCGGTGGCGCAGGCCACCACCCTCGGAAGGAAGAATCAGGCCCGTAAGACCTTCCGGGTGGCGCTGCTTGGCTTTTTGGCCATGGGGCTGGCGGGCTTTTTGGTGATGTTTTTTGGCGCAGAGCCTATTGCGCTGGCGCTGAAGGACTCCGGGGCAGTGCTGGCCATCCGCGCCTTAGCCCCCTGCGTGTTCTTCGTGTGCGGTATGGCGGCGTTCCGGGGGTATTATCAGGGCCACGGCAACATGACCCCTACCTCCGTGTCCCAGATCATTGAAGCGTCCCTCAAGCTCCTGATCGGCCTTGGACTGACCGCCTATGTGGTGGGGTTGTCCTTCCCCACCGAGGCCCAGCGGCTGGAGACCGGCGCGGCGGCGGGGATCTTGGGGGTCACCATCGGCTCGGGCGTGGCCTTTGTGCTGTTGGTGGGGTGGTTTATCCGCTCCGGGCGGCAGACCGAGCAGGGGACAGACACCCCCGGCAGCGCCGGCGCGATCCTCTCCCAGTTGATCCGGGTGGCTGTGCCCATTACGGTGGGCGCATCCGCCTCCTCCATCGTCTCCCTCATCGACACCGGTCTGGTGCTGGAACGCCTTCAGGTGGGTCTTGGCATGACCGAAGAGGTGGCGGTGGGGCTGTACGGCACGTATCAGGGCTGTATGACCCTCTATAACCTGCCCGCGGCCTTTATGGTGCCCTTTACCGCCGCCGTCATCCCTGCCATCTCCGCCGCCTGCACCCGGCAGGACTACGACGGGGCGGGAAAGGTGGCCGAGTCCGCCCTGAAGATCTCCGCCCTGCTGGCTCTGCCTATGGCCGTCGGACTCAGCGTTTTGGCCCACCCCATCATCGCCCTGCTGTATCCCAAGCTGGACGTGTCGGTGGCCGGGCCGCTGATGGCGGTGCTGGGGATCGCCTCCTTCTTTGTGTGCATCTCTCTGGTGTGCAGCTCCATCCTTCAGGCCCACGGCCATGTGGTCGCCCCCGTGGCCGCCACCTTTGTGGGCGCGGTGGTGAAGTTAGCGGTGAATTATGTGCTGGTGGGCATCCCGGAGATCAACATTTTTGGCGCGCCCGTGGGCACGTTGGCCTGCTTTGCCGTGGTGGCGGCGGTGGATATGCTCCTGATCCGCCGTCTGCTTCCCCAGCCGCCCCGCTTTGTCCGGGCCTTTGCCAAGCCGCTGGCCGCCTCTTTGCTCATGGGCGGCGCGGCATGGGCGGTCTGCGGACTGGTGACCCGCTTCGCCGGGGTCAAGCTGGGCTGCGTGTGCGGGATCGCCGCGGGCGGCTTGGCCTACCTGATCCTTGTGGTGGCGCTGAAGGTGTTCTCCAAAGACGACCTGTCTCTCATGCCCAAGGGGGACAAGATCGCCAAGATCTTGCGGATTTCGTAAAGCGTACGCCCTTTACTTTTCGGCCTATCATCCGTTTATTTCCAGTGTAACGCCAAAAAAACGAAAAAAATTGAAAAAAGGGCTTGCAGAAAGAGGTAAAATATGATAGATTTTCAGTATAAGTCGAGTTATGACGTTTCCGACTTGGAGCGCATCGTGGCCATTCTCCGCGCGCCCGGCGGCTGCCCGTGGGACGCGGAGCAGGATCACCACTCCATCCGCCGCAACCTTTTGGAGGAATCCTACGAAGCCTGCGAGGCCATCGACGAGGAGAACGCGGCCCATCTGCAAGAGGAGCTGGGCGACGTACTGCTTCAGGTGGTGTTCCACGCCCAGATGGAAAAGGAGCAGGGCGGCTTTACGCTAAACGACGTAGCCGACGGAGTGTGCAAAAAACTCATCTTCCGCCATCCCCATGTGTTCGGCAATGTGGAGGTGGCCGATTCCGCCGAGGTGCTGAGCAATTGGGAGGCCCTCAAGCGGGTGGAGAAGAGTCAGGAGAGCTACACCGACACCCTGAAAGCCGTGGCCACCTCTCTCCCGTCCCTGTGGCGGGCGGAGAAGGTGCAGAAAAAGGCAAAAAAGGCAGGGTTTGACTGGCCGGACGCCTCCGGCGCGGTGGACAAGCTCTCCGAGGAGCTTGGCGAGCTGCGGGAGGCGATGGACGGGGGAGACCCCGACGCCGTGGCCGAGGAACTGGGCGACCTTCTGTTTGCGGCGGTGAACGTCTCCCGTTTTGTGAAGGTAGACGCCGAGGACGCCCTCAACGCCGCCACGGAAAAGTTCATCCGCCGCTTTGCGCGGGTGGAGGAAAAGGCCAAGGCGCAGGGCAAGGACATGAAGGACATGACCCTGACCGAGCTGGACGCCCTGTGGGACAGGGCCAAAGAGGACTTAAAGGGTGAGCCGCAAGGCCACTTTTAAGTATAAAATGGCTTGAAAACAGGCCGAAAACGTAAAACGTAGGAGGAATTACCAATGAACAAGGCAGAACTGATCAACGCCGTCGCCGAGAAGGCCGGCCTCAGCAAGAAGGACACCGAAGTGGCCGTCAACAGCCTCATCGAGGTCATCACCGCCGCTCTGAAGAAGGGCGACAAGGTGCAGC
>CARXAY010000226.1:546-2673 GCA_949093475.1 uncultured Oscillospiraceae bacterium | reverse complement strand
CCTTCGGCCCTGCCAGCGAACCTTCCTTGTTGATGTGGCCGATGACAAAGACGGTGATCCCCTCTCCCCTCGCAAGCTGCATCAACGCCATGGTACATTCCTTCACCTGCCCCACGCTGCCGGGGGTAGACGACGCATCGCCGTTATACATAGTCTGAATGGAATCCACGATGAGTACGTCCGGTTTCAGCTCATGGACGGACTCGATCACATCCTCCAAATTCGTCTCGTTCAGAAGGTAAAGTCCCTCTCCCCGTACCTTCAGCCGCTCGGCGCGCAGCTTGATCTGCCGCTGGGATTCCTCCCCGGATACATACAAAACATTGGCAAAGCGGCACAGGCTGTCGCAGATCTGCAGCATCAGAGTGGATTTTCCGATCCCCGGTGCGCCGCCCACCAGCACCAGCGAGCCCTTCACCGCGCCGCCGCCCAGCACCCGGTCAAGCTCGCCAAGCCCCGTCTCAAACCGCAGCTCATCGGTGGTCTCCACCTCCCGGATGGCCTTGGGACGGTTGGGGGTAAAAGAGCTGCTTCTCCGGGGAGTCGACGCCTTTCGGGTCGCCGCCTCCGGCTGCTCCACAATGGTGTTCCACGCCCCGCAGGCAGAACACTGTCCCTGCCACTTGGGCGTTTCATTCCCACACTGTGTGCAATAAAAGACCTTCTTCGCTTTGGGAGACATGGGCTGTCTCTCCTTTCTCCTGTGTACTCTGCACATAAGACCCTGCGATTACGACCGCCAGCGATGTTTGGTAATTAGCGTCCTTCAGCATACACCGCTCCTCCGGATTGGACAAAAACCCGCACTCAATGAGCAGTGCAGGGCAGGAAATGTGGTTAATCAGGTAGATATTCCGGTCAATGGGCTTGACCTCCCGTTTGTTTTCCGGGTCTAAGCAGCCGCACAGATTCTCCCGCGTGCGCTCTGCCCAAGGCTGACCCAGAGGATTTCCCCCGTAAAACACCTGCGCCCCATGGTATTTGGAGCTGGGGAAGAAGTTCTGGTGGATGCTGATGAGCCGGGCGTTTTCCAAGGCATTCACCGCATCCACCCGGTTGTGGATGTCGCTGACCTTCTTTTCCCGAATGGTGGAGGCAGAAGGATCATGGAGGGAAACGTCGCTGTCTCGCAGCAAGAGGGTCTCCTCTCCCATAAAGCGAAGCACCATGTCCAACCGCTGTGCCACCGCAAGGTTGATCTCCGCTTCCTCTGTTCCGTCGGGAGCGACCGCCCCGCCGTCCTCGCCGCCGTGCCCCGGGTCGATGACCACTGTGGGCCGGCCGGCCGGAAGCACTGCTGCGGCGGGCGCACCCTCGGCCAGCACGAAATATCCCAAGACCCCCAGCAGCCCCAAGGCCAGCAGAGACAGTCCGATCCAAAAACGATTCTCTTTCACAGCCTCGCCCCCCCTTTGTCCATCTTATGAACCGGGCGGGCAAGTATTCTTATTGTACCATACTTTCCCGGTTTTGCAAGAGGTGTAGCCTGCGTCCCTCCTCATTCATAGGATGGTTTACAGGGCCGTCTCCGGCCCTGTAAACAAAGGAGGAATGACTGTGTATCCCAAGCCTGACAAGCCTACCGAGAGTGTGCCCTCTACCCCGGTCACACCCGCGGTCTGCAATACTCTGAACGGCACGATGCCCTCTTGCGCGCCGTTATCCGTTCCCTATGTACCCTTCCAGCAGAAGGGCTCTCCCAAATACGAGGTGACCGAAGCGTTGGACAACGGAACGCTGTTCCCCGGCCTGAACCTCCCCTTCTTCCGCAAGGCCGACGCCGCTCAAGTGCCCACCACCCCCTTAACTGAGCTTCAGGCTCTGGAGTTTGTACTCACCGAGCTTGGCCTTTATCTGGACACCCATCAGGACGACGCCGAGGCCATGGAGCTGTTTCGCCAATACGCCGCCTTGGAGAAGGCCGGCCGTGAGCGCTACGAGGCCCAGTACGGCCCTGTGACCCAAAATGCCGCCGCCCAGTTCAAAACTTGGGCTTGGATCAAAGATCCGTGGCCTTGGAACGATCAGGAAGGAGGGAAAGCGTAATGTTCCAGTATGAAAAGAAGCTCCAATACCCTGTTCGCATCAAAAATCCCAACCCTCAGTTGGCTTCGGTCATCATTTCCC
>CARXAY010000226.1:0-536 GCA_949093475.1 uncultured Oscillospiraceae bacterium | reverse complement strand
AGCTGGGTGCGTCCCTGCGCTACCTCTCCCAGCGTTTTGCCATGCCCTACCCCGAGCTGAAGGCCCTTTTGACCGACATCGGCACGGAAGAGCTGGGCCATCTTGAGATGGTGGGGACGCTGGTACACCAACTCACCCGCAACATCAAGGAGGAGGACATCGCCGGCACGCCCTTTGCCGCCTACTTTGTGGATCACACCACCGGGGTCTATCCCCAGTTTGCCTCCGGCTACCCTTGGAGCGCAAGCACCATGCAGTCCACCGGCGACATCATCGCCGACCTCACCGAGGATCTGGCCGCCGAGCAAAAAGCCCGTCTCACCTACGACAACATCCTCCGTCTCTCCGACGATCCCGACGTCAACAACGTCATCCGCTTCCTGCGCGAGCGCGAGATCGTCCACTTCCAGCGCTTCGGCGAGGCCATCGCCCTTGCCAAGGAGCGGATGGACAAGAAGAACATCTACTTCACCAACCCGGCTTTTGACAAGTAATATTCCCTTACAATATAGGGGCCGCAGGCAAGTACCTGCGGC
>CARXAY010000225.1 GCA_949093475.1 uncultured Oscillospiraceae bacterium | reverse complement strand
GCTTCTGGGTCTCCAGCGTGGGGTTGGGCGTGTTGGCGTTCACCACGCGGGGCGCGACCTGATCCTGCCGCGCCGCATAGATGGGGTACTCGCCCCGGATGCGCTCCTGAAAGGCCGCCGGCTCTTGCGCCGCAATGGACAAAATGGCGGGAAAGCGCAGCTGGCAAATGACCTCGATCAGCGGCGGCGCAATATATTGATACCGATCCTCCGAGCCAAACATACCCTCGTCCCCTTCCCGTGCGTTTGCCTGTTTTTTGATTTTACCCCGTTTTGCGGGAAAAGTCAATCGCTCCTCCCGGTTCATAAATTTTTCAAAAATTTTTCTCCTCCGGCCCTTGACATCCTGTGAAAAATATTTTATGATAGTGCTGTAATTAGGAATCGTTACTGTTAGTCAAACATTTCCAAACTACAATATCTTTAAGGAGGAACAAAATTATGGCTAAGTTTGTTTGCACTGTCTGCGGTTACGTTCACGAGGGGGATTCCGCCCCCGCTTTCTGCCCCGTCTGCAAGGCTCCCGCTTCCAAGTTTGTGCAGCAGGGCGCCGACATGGTCTGGGCCGCTGAGCATGTGGTGGGTGTGGCGCAGGGCGCGCCTCAGGAGATCATCGACGGTCTGCGTATGAACTTTGAGGGCGAGTGCACCGAGGTCGGTATGTATCTGGCTATGGCCCGCGTGGCCCACCGCGAGGGGTATCCCGAGATCGGCGAGTATTGGCGCCGCGCCGCTCTGGAGGAGGCCGAGCATGCCGCCAAGTTTGCCGAGCTGCTGGGCGAGGTACTTACCGACTCCACCAAGAAGAATCTGGAGATGCGGGTAGAGGCCGAGTGCGGCGCGACGCAGGGTAAGTTCGATCTGGCCAAGAAGGCCAAGGAGCTGAATCTGGACGCCATCCACGACACCGTCCATGAGATGGCCCGGGACGAGGCCCGCCACGGCAAAGCGTTCAAGGGTTTGCTGGAGCGGTATTTCGGTTAAACTATCTCCAAAGGAGGAATACCCAATGGATAAGTACGTCTGCGTCTGTGGCTATGAGTACGATCCCGCTGTGGGCGATCCCGACGGCGGCATTGCTCCCGGCACGCCTTGGGAGGACATTCCCGACACTTGGGTCTGCCCCGTGTGCGGTCTGGGCAAGGACGCCTTTTCTAAGGCTTAATTAAATCAAAGCGTATGAAAAAGCGGGTGAGGCGTTTGAAACGCCTCACCCGCTTCTTTTGCTCCGCCTGTATGCTTTGTGCAAAAGTAGGATATATTGGAGCTGTACCCATCTTTTACACAAAGGAGCTGTTTTCATGGAATCCAAGGTCTTTCACAAGTTCGTCTACGGACTCTTCCTCCTCTCCGCCCAGCAGGACGGCAAGGACAATGGCTGCATCGTCAACACCGCCGTTCAGGTGGCCGACGACCCGCCCCGCGTCTCCGTCGCCGTCATTAAGGAGAACCTCACCTGCCAGATGATCGCCGCCACGGGCCGCTTCAACCTCACTTCCCTGACGGAAAGCACCCCCTTCTCCGTCTTTCAGCACTTCGGGATGCAGTCGGGGCGAAGCGCCGATAAGTTCGCCAACTTTGACGGGGTGGCCCGGAGCGAAAACGGCCTCACTTACCTCACCGGCGGCAATATGTACCTCTCCGCCCAAGTGGTGGAGACCATTGATCTGGGCAGCCATATCCTCTTTATCGCCGAACCCACGCAGGGGGAAGTTCTCTCCGACGCCCCCTCCTGCTCCTACGACTACTACCGCGCCAACATCAAGCCTCAGCCCCGGCCCGCCACCGCCAAAAAGTCTTGGGTCTGCACCGTGTGCGGCTATGTCTACGAGGGGGCGGAAGTGCCCGACGGCTACCTCTGTCCCCTGTGCAACCACGGCAAGGAATACTTGGTCCCCGCGGAGGATTAGGCCGTTCGCAACCGGCGGTTGCGGAACTTCCGCGTTCTCTTGCTGGACTGCAACCGCCCCGCCGTGGTACAATAGGCTCACCAAAGAGAAAGGGTGTGAGCACATGACCATGGGACAACGCATCGCCCAGCGACGCCGGCAGTTGGGGCTCTCGCAGGAGGCTCTGGCCGACGCGGTGGGGGTCTCCCGTCAGGCGGTGAGCAAGTGGGAGCTGGACGAGGCCCAGCCCGACGCCGCCAAGATCGTCCTTCTGGCCCAAGTCTTGGGTATCACCACCGACGAACTGCTGTTAGGGGAGGCGGAGGCGGAAAATCCCGCTGTGCAAGCCCCTCCCGGTACACCTCGGCCCGATCATCTGGGCCGTCTGGAAAAGCTGGTCAGAAAACATGGCTATAAGGTAGGATATGTCCTCATCGCGTGGGGGTTGGCGCTGCTGCTATTCGCCGGGGCAGGATTTCTCATGTTCCGAGGTTTCTTTACCGCTGCCGATGAGAGCTATCGGGATTTTAACGTTTTTTCTTCCAGTCTTGTTCCCGAATGGAACGGTCAAGGCAGTATCACTTTTGAGCCTGCCGACGGCGTTACCCTCACCGACGAGGAAATTGCCCTCATCGAGCGGGAACTGGCAGGTCAGGTGGGGTTTTCCCAAAAGCCCGTCCAAGCGGCGGCCCACGCCTTTTCTCCCACCCTCCAGCGGGCAGTGTACGCGGTCTTGGCCCTCCCCGCCATTTTTGGCGCGGCGTTGGTGGTCACGGGGGTCGTGGTCATCGTCAAATACAAGGGCAAGGAATAAACACAAAACTCCGGGA
>CARXAY010000224.1 GCA_949093475.1 uncultured Oscillospiraceae bacterium | reverse complement strand
GCCAGATCCACATCTCCCGCGCCGACTCCTCCGGGGAGGACGGCGTCCTCTCCGGCAGCGCCGGCGAAGCGCTCACCGCCTCCTATACCGCCGAGGTCATTGACCAGTACGGCGCGTCCATGTCCGATCAAACCGTCACTTGGTCGCTCTCCGGTGCGCCCGCCGAGGTGTCGGTGGATGAAAGCGGCGCGCTCACCGTCTCCGAGGCTCTCCCCGCCGGGACGTACACCTTCTCCCTGCTGGCTGGTCTGGACGGCCTGCGCGCTGCGGTAAACATTACCCTTACGCTGGAAGCCCAACTTGACCATTTGCTGCTCTCCGGCCCGGCCACCGCCCAGATCCCCTCCGGCAGCCGGGACGCCACCCTGACCTACCTTCTCACCGCCATTGACGCCGCCGGGCAGGTCATCCCCTCCCCCTCCTTTGATGTGGAATTCTCCGCCGCTCCCGTGGGTGCGGATTCCACCGAGGCCACCGGGGTCACCGCCGACGTGAGCATGAACGGCGACCTGACCGTCACCGTCTCCCCCGACGCCAGAGCCGGAGAGTATACCCTCCAAGTCTCCGCCGGCGGCAAAACCGCCTCCTTTACCCTTACCCTCAAGCCCTCTCAGGCGGTCACCGCCGCCCCCGTCCGCGCCGCCCTCTCCCATGACGGCAGCGTCGTCTCCTCCAAGCAGTTTACCTTCCTCTGTCAGGACAGCATCGCGCAGTATGCAAAGTTTTACCCCGTCCTTCTGGACGGCGACGGCAACCGCATCGCCTCCAGCGGACAGCGCTGGGACTATACGGTGAGCGGCCTTGACGACGCCCCCGACCTTTCCTATAACGTCGCGACTGACCACCTTGAGTTGACAGGAAATGTCCAAGGCGTCAAGTCCGGCACTTACTTCCTCACCATTTCCGCCACCGAGCAGAATTCCGGCCTTTCCGCCTCCATCCCCGTGGAGATCACCGTCCTGCCTGACATGAGCAAGGTGGCCGAGCTGGACGCCCCCGCCCAGCTCACTATCCCCGCCTCCGGCTCTCTGCGCTATACCGTGGGCCTCACCTGCCACGACTTGGACGGCAATATCATCGCCCCCCCGGGCGCTGTGCGCTGGTTTGTCAACTCCGCCGATGACGAGGACAAAACCGTCAAGACCACCCCCGCCGGGGTCTCCATCCAAGACGGCGTACTCACCGTCACCCCCTCCGCCAAGCCGGAGACCGTCGTCGTCCACGCCTACTGCTACGCCCCGGACAGCTATGACGACGGCTACCAAATGGCCCACGGCAAGTGTTCCATCGAGCTGACCCCCACCGGGGAAGAGGAGGTGCTCGTTCTGCGCCGGAACAACGAGCTGTTCTCCGGCGGCGTGGACACCGCCTACGGCAAGGAGGGTACTTCCATCACCCTCTCCTATACCCCCGCCCTCCGCGACCCAGCCACCGGCAAGATCACCGAGCTGACCAAGGGCGTCACTTGGCTGGGCCTTCCCGGCGCGTTCACCGTGGACGGCAAGACCGAACCGGGCGTCTACACCGCCCCCATCACCGCCCTTTATGATGGCCAGTCGGTCTCCATCACCGCCCAGATCACCGTCTATCCGGAGATCACCGGCCTTTACATCGACTTTGACGAGGGGGACGGCAACAGCGCCGACGAGGGCTACTCCCTCGCCGTCCCCGCGCAGGCCGCCAAGACATATTACGGCACGCTGATGGCCAAGATCACCCGCAGCGGCAAGACCCAAAAAGTCCCTCTGACCCAGTTGGGCCTTTCCGACTACGAGCTGGAGTTCTACACCCCCCTCACCGGCGTCTACCTCTCCTATACCCAAGCCACCGGCCGGGTCGCCGTCACCGTTGAGCCCACCGCCTCCTCCAACTCCATGAAAGATCCCGGCGTGAACGAGCCGAACATCCGCCGTTTGTACCTTGACTTCAGCTACTACCCCGGCCAGCCCCTCATGGAGCTGAAGCACGACTTCTTCCTCACCAAGGAAAACCCCGTGCCCACCACCGCCGTTCTCCGTCAGGGCAAGGGCACCGGCAGCAAGTTTGTCTTTGAGACCACCCGCGGGGAAACGTCCATCACCGCCGCCGCAGGCGTCGTGTCCGACTGCTTCGCGCTGGAGCTTCTGGATCAGTACGGCAACTCCGTCCTGAACCAATACGTCAAATGGGATCTCACCGGCTCTCCCGTGGACGACAAGGGTCAAGCGTACATCACCCGCATCGATCCGGGCAATGCGGTGAACAGCGCCTACCCCCGTTACCAGAGCATCCGCCGTCTGCGGATCTCGCCGGAGACCCCGGAGGGGGACTATCACCTGACGCTCACCGCCAGCGTGGGCGCTACCGAGGCGCAGGCCAAAGACAACCCCACCTTTGTCCGCTCCATCGGCATCTCCCTCTCCGTGACCGGCCAGCAGGCCATCGCCACCCTTTCGGTCAGCGGCCCCGACTCCCAGCTCATCCCCATGTACTACACCACCTCCAACTCCTCCGCCGTCAACAACCAGACCGCGTCCCTCTCCTTTGTGGCCGCGGCCAAAGACGAAAACGGCAACGAGCTGGATTCCTCCCTTTGTAACTTCTCTTGGTCTGTGACCTCCTACGAGGGCGGTTCGGTGGACGGCGTGACCATCTCCCCCGACAAGGATAACGCTGCCGCCGCCACCGTCACGGTGAACCGCTTTGCCAAGCCCACTCCTACCGCCTTGGACGAAAACGGCAACAC
>CARXAY010000223.1 GCA_949093475.1 uncultured Oscillospiraceae bacterium | reverse complement strand
GTCCCGCCGGAAGTTGAATTCCGGCGGGACTTTCGGCTATTGCAACTGCGCCGCCCGCAGGGCCGCGTCGTAGAGCTCGTTGCGGGCAAGACCCGTGTCCGCGGCCACCTGCCGCACCGCGTCCTTCATCCGCTCCCCCGCCTCCCGGCGGGCCTTAGCCTCCTGCGAGGTCAACCCTTCCCAGCGTTCCCCCGTCCTCCCCTCCTGCCTTTCTGCGTTCTTTTCGGCCATTATACCACAGGCTTTCCCTGCAATGTTTTCGATTTTCTTAAATTCCCATAAAAGTTTCCCAAAATCCCCTCCAGCCTTCGCCCTTCTTCGCCGCAGTCCGGGGGTATGATGGGGACAAGCCCACCATTTCCAAAGGAGTTGATCTCCGTGCCCATTCGTACCGAGGAAGAAAACGGCCGCCTCACCGTCTTTTTGAGCGGCGACATCGACCACGCCACCGCCCGGCCCATGATGCTGGAGCTTGACCGGGAGGTGGCCAAGCGCACCCCCTGCGCTCTCCGGGTGGATATGTCCGCCGTCACCTTTATGGACAGCTCCGGCATCGCCGTGCTGCTGCGGACATGGCGGCGGCTTCAGGAGACGCAGTCCTCCATGGAGGTCACCGCCGTTCCCCACCAGCCGTGGAAGGTCTTTTCCGCCGCAGGCTTGCCCAAGATCATCCCGATGAAAGCCTTATAAAGGAGGTTCTACATATGATCCCCATTCTTAATCAGGCCACCCTTCTGTTTCCCTCCAAATCCTCCAACGAGGCCTTTGCCCGCGCCGCCGCCGCCTGCTTCGCCGCCCAGCTTGACCCCACCTTGGAGGAGCTGGGGGACGTAAAGACCGCCGTCAGCGAGGCGGTGACCAACGCCATCGTTCACGCCTACCCCGACCGGCTGGGGAAGATCCTCATCAAGGCCCGTATTCTGGAGGGCAATATCCTGGAGCTGTCGGTCCGTGACTGGGGCCGGGGCATCGCGGACGTAGAGAAGGCCCGCCAGCCTCTCTACACCACCGGCGGCGAGGAGCGCAGAGGCATGGGCTTCACCATCATGGAGAGCTTCATGGACTCCCTGCGGGTGCGCTCCATTCCCGGCAAAGGCTCTACCGTCACCATGCGCAAGCGGTTCTCTCCCCGCACCACCGGCGGCAAATGACCTGCCTCCAAGCCGCACGCGCCGGGGACGAGGCCGCCTGCGAGCAGGCCATCCGGGAAAACGCCGGCCTCATCTGGTCGATCGTGCGCCGCTATTACGGCCGGGGGGTAGACCCCGACGACCTCTATCAGCTTGGCTGTCTGGGCTTTCTCAAGGCCCTCCGAGGCTTTGACGACAGCTACGGCACGCAATTTTCCACCTACGCCGTGCCCAAGATCGCCGGGGAGATCCGCCGCTTTCTCCGGGACGACGGCCCGGTGAAGGTCTCCCGCGCCCTCAAGGAGCGTGCCGCCGCCGTCCGCGCCGCCGACGCCCTTTTAGGGGCGCGGCTGGGGCGCGAGCCCACCCTTTCCGAGCTTTCCGCCCACACCGGCCTTGCGCCGGAGGACATCGCCGCCGCCCAACTCTGCGCCCAGAACGTGGCCTCCCTCCAATCGGAGACCGCCGACGGCCTCACCTTGGAATCCGCCTTGGGTGACGGAGGCATGGAGGAGGAGCTGGTGGAGAAAATGGCCCTCCGGGGGGCGATCAACTCCTTGGAAGGCAAGGCCCGCAAGGTCATCCTCCTGCGCTACTACCGCTCCATGACCCAAGAGCAGACCGCCCGGATCTTGGGGGTCAGTCAGGTTCAGGTCTCCCGCATCGAAAAGCGGGCGGTAGAGCAGCTTCGCGCCCTTTTGACTTGATTTCCTGTTGCATTTTTCAAAAAGAGCGACTATAATCATACCACTGGCAAATCTGGCGTCCGTTGGCACCGTGCCGACGGACGCTCGCTTTCAAAAAGGAGAGATCAATATGGTCGTTGTTATGAAACCGGGCGCGCGCCACGAAGAGGTGGAGGCTCTGGCCCAGTCCTTCCAGCAGTTGGGTCTTCAGGTGGGCATCACCAACGGCGTGGGCTGCACCATTTTGGGGCTGGTGGGGGACACCACCGCCGTGGATATCGACAAGATCTCCATCCTGCCCAACGTAGAGCGCATCATGCGGGTGAGCGAGCCTTATAAAAAGGCCAACCGCAAATTCCACCCTCAGGACACCGTGGTCAACGTGGGCCGCGTCAAGGTGGGCGGCGGCTCTTTCGCGGTCATCGCCGGCCCTTGCTCGGTGGAGAGCGAGGCCCAGATGATCGAGGTAGCCCGGGACGTGCAGCTTTCGGGTGCTTGTATGCTCCGGGGCGGCGCGTTCAAGCCCCGCACCTCCCCCTACTCCTTTCAGGGCATGGGCCTTCAGGGCCTCGACCTTCTTTTGGAGGCCAAGGGGGAGACCGGCCTGCCCATCGTCACCGAGATCATGTCCCCCAAGTTCTGCGAGGTCTTTGAGGAGAAGGTGGACGTGGTGCAGATCGGGGCGCGGAATATGCAGAACTTTGACCTTCTGAAGGAAGTGGGCAAGATGTCCAAGCCCGTCCTCCTCAAGCGGGGTCTCAGCAACTCCTACGAGGAGTGGATCATGTCGGCAGAATACATCATGTGTGAGGGGAACGAAAACGTCATCCTCTGTGAGCGGGGGGTTCGCACCTTTGAGACCTACACCCGCAACACCTTAGATCTGTCCGCCGTGCTGGCAGTGAAGCAGCTTTCC
>CARXAY010000222.1:1966-2739 GCA_949093475.1 uncultured Oscillospiraceae bacterium | reverse complement strand
CACATTAACCGACACGTCCAAATTGCCCCCGGTGATCTCCCGCAGGCTGTGGTTGATCTCGTGGATGTTTTCCACCACTATTTTTTTGATGAGGAGATACACCAGCACGAACAGGGCGGCAAAGACCAAGATCTCCATAAAAATGGTGATGAACACAGACAGATCCCGGGAAAAGACCACGTCCCGCGTCGGGGTGACGGCAACAATGTAATAGCCTTCGGTGACCGTGTACATACAGTAGCACCGCTCCCCGTAGGCCATGCTTTCAAACCGGGTATATTCCGCCGTAATGGCGGGGTCAAGCTGAATGCCGGCGGTGGAGAGATCCTTCCCCTCGTCCTCGTGAGGGCCGCTGACGATCGTCCAGTCCTCGGCGGCAATGATGAGGTAGCCATTTTCCCCCACATGGCGGTTTTTGGTCGCGCCCACCACCCGCTGGTCAATGTCCTGACGGAAGCGTTTGGCATTGTAGCCCACCTGAACAAAGCCGCCCTGCTCCAGTGCCACGGCGGCGTATTTCATATAGGTCGTGCCGTCCTTGGACACGGGCTGGTAGCTCTGCACGTATTCCTTCTGCCAGTCCAAAAGGGTCAAAAACTCTCTGGACTGCTCCCCGGACGCCATATTAAAGCCGGGATAGGCCGGGGTGGTAGACCAAGTGATGATCCCACGGTCGTCCACCACGTTGATCTCGGAAAAGTCGTTGCCCGGCTTGCGGCGGATGGCGGAGAGAATACTGCTGTTGACGCTCCCGGCGGCGTTCAGGTCGGCGG
>CARXAY010000222.1:0-1956 GCA_949093475.1 uncultured Oscillospiraceae bacterium | reverse complement strand
GTCCAAAATATCCCGCTTGACATCGTCCAGATTGAGGGTCAGGAGCTGGCGGTTGCTGTCCTCCGCCGAGCTGGTCTGCAAAAACCAAGTGAACACGCTGGTGGCGCAAAAGGCCACCAGAACCACCGCCGACAGCCATTTGGAAAAGGTCTGGGTCAGTTGGCGGTGTTCCCGATCCAAAGGCTTGCGCTCCCGCCGGCTCAGCAGAGACACGAAAGCCACCGCGCACATCACCGCGCAGCCGTTGGCAAGGATCATCGGCCCGGCGCAAAGGCGCACAAAACCAAAGGCCACCCGCACGTCGGCCATGTTGGTGAAAAAGACCATCAGCATATGAAACACTTCGGTGATCACACCGATGGCGAAGCCGTATTGCCAAGAGGGGGTCTTGTCGTCGAACATCCACTTGCGCAAAACGGCGGCGAAGCACCCCGCCAAGGCCGTGGATACGCTGCAGGCCAAGCGCGTGTACGTCCCCGCGCCCCACAGCACGGCAAACCACCGCTCCAGCGCGCCGATCACGCCGGCGATGATCCCGGCCGGTGGGCCGAAGATCAACCCGGCGCACAGGGGTGCGGCGTCCCGGACGTTGATGATCGCGCCGTCAATGGGCACGCCGAACTCAGAGCCGATGACCGCTACCGCGCCGAAGATCAGCCCAAAGACGATCTGCCGCCTCCAGCTCTTTCGGGCTGCCGGGGCGGCTTTTCCGTTCCAGAGATACAAAAGCGCCGTGACGGCCGCCGGACAGGCGGCCGCCAGAGCCAAATGCAGATAGGCCATGGCTTATTCGATGGTCAGGATGTCGGCAAAGCCCGTGACCTCTAAAACCTCCATCACATATTCGTTGACCCCGCGGACGACCATGCGGCCCTGCTTGTTCATGGCCTTTTGGGCGGAGAGTACCACCCGCAGCCCGGCGGAGGAGATATACTCCAAGGCGGTGAAGTCCAGAATCAACTCAGAGACGCCTGTCAGGGAGTCCTTCACCTCCGCCTCCAGCTGGGGGGCGGTGGTGGTGTCCAGCCGGCCCTCCAGAGCCAGCGTCAGGGTCGTGCCGTTCAGATTTTTCGTAATGGTCATTGCAACGATCTCCTCTCAAATCAAACGCTTATTTGCGCTGCCTCAACGCTTCCGTGTCCAGCATCTCCAAGCCGCCCGCCAGCTCCACCAGCTCGGTCTGGAGGCACAGAACGTTCACCGCCGTGGCCACAAAGTCCATGATGATGTTCAGGGTGATGGCGATGGTGATCGCCTCGGTGGGAACATTGAGCTGGGTAAAGAGCATGGTGTAGCACGTCAGCGCCCCTCCGGGCACGGGCGGGGCCGCCACCGCCAGCACCACCGCAATGAGCAGCGCGGACACCAGCCAGCCGGGAGACATCTCCACATGGTATAGCTCGCCCATGCACAGCCCCGCCGCCAAAAACATCGTGATCGCGCCGGGCATGAATACCACCTGACCCAAGGGGATGCCGAAGTTGACGATCCGTTTGTCGATGCCCAGATCCTTTTCGCAGGTTTCCACGTTGGTGGAAAACGCGGCGGAGGAGGAGGCGGTGGACAGGCAGATGAGGAAGGTGGGGAACAGCTTTTTCATCAGCATCCCGATCCCGACCTTCTTGCGGATGGAGACCATCAGCAGATAGACCGCCACCAGCACCGTCTCTCCCAGCAGCACCAGCAAAGGCCACTTGTAAGCTCCTGCCAGAGCGGCGAAGTTCTTGTTGAGGATCATGGTGAAGATGCTGCCGAAGACGAAGAGGGGAACAAGGGCGCTGATCCCCTCCATGATAAGTTGGACGATGTAGTTGCTTTGCTCAATGAAGGACGCGGCCACGGTGGTCTTGCTCCCCAGCACCAGAAGGGCAAGCCCGATCAGCACCGCCACAAAAATGATCTGCAGGGGATTGCCTTCGGTAAAGGGGGTAAAGAAATTGCCGGGAATAATATCCA
>CARXAY010000221.1 GCA_949093475.1 uncultured Oscillospiraceae bacterium | reverse complement strand
GAGGTAAGCCCGCTGCTCCACCGCCACGCTGAGCTTGACGACCTTTTGGGCGGGGGTGAAGGGCAGAATGGCGAAGTTGGTGACGGCGCAGTTGCCCCGCACGCCGGGCCAAGTGTCCACGTCCCGGCCCGTGCCGCCGTTGTCCACGCCGCCCCGGTTCTCGTCGGGGGTGATGAGGTGGCCCTTGGCGTTCAGATCCTCCCCCTCATACCACACCCGGACGCTGTAAGCCCGGAGATTGGTGGGATAGCTGCTGTCCAGACGGGGCACCCAGAAGATGGACTGGAGATCCACCGGCTCTTTAAAGGTGACGTTCACGTGTTCGTTGCGCCACCAGTTGGAGGCCGTCCAGTGGGTGCGGTAGCTGCCGTCGATCATGTTGTTGGGGGAGAAGGGCGCGTCGGCAGTATACTGGCCGCGGTCATAGTTGCCGCTGTCCGCCAGCGTGATGGAAGCGATCTTGGAGGCGTCCAAGATCCCGGCGGTGGGGATGCCGGCGGGCCGTTCATACTTCACGGCCTTGGGGGTGGCGACGGAAATGTCCGAGTCCGGGCCGCGGCCGATGGCGTTGAAGGCGGCGACCTTGACCTCATAGGTCACGTCGTTGACCAGCCCCGTGAGGGTGGCGGAGGTGGCGGTGAAGTCGCCCGCAAGCTGCTCCCAAGCGCTGTCGCCCTGCGCGCGGTAGTAGACGCGGTAATAGGTGGCGGACTTGCCCTGCTTCCAGCTTGCGGCGATGGAGGCGTCCAGCGCCTTGAGGGTGAGCATATCCACCTTGTCGGGGGCGGAGGCGGGCATGGGGGTGGCGGAGATCACCGCCGAGGGTACGCCCTCCCACGAACCGTCGGTGGGGGTGACGGTAAAGTCATAGGTCTGGAGGTTTTTGAGGCCGGTGACCTTGGCGGTGGGCACGTCCACGTGAAGCTCCTTGACCTCCTGCGCCTTCTCCTCGGGCCAGTAGAGGATCTTATAGCCCGAAACGTTGGGCAGCTCGCCCCAGCGCAGGGTGACACATTCGCTGCCCGGCTCGGCCTTGAGGGTCTTGTAGCTGATGGAGCTGTGGGGCGCGACGGGCACGTCGGGGACGATGTCCTGAAGGAACTGGATGTTTTCCACGGCGGCGTACTGGCCGCCGGCAGTCTTGGTGACGGTGATGGTGACCTTCTTCACCGGGACGCGCTTGCCCAGAGAGATGGTGATGACCTTTGCGCCGTCCCCCCCTTCGCCAATGGCGTGGACGCCTTCCGGAGCGGTGTAATCAAAGGGGTAGGAGGCGCTGTGGCCCAGCGTGTCCTCCACCAGAACGGAGCCGGTGAGGATCTCGCCGTCGCTGCCGTGGGGAGTGGTCAGGCGCAGCTCGGCGGTGGAGACCGCGTCCTCCAAGGGCAGGGGAAGGACGATGTCCTTGCCTGCCGGGGCGGCCAGAGAAACGCCGGGGTTGCCGCTGACAAAGAGGTCGTCCAAGCTGCCGTCCTGAACGGTGGTCTGGGCGACGGCCAGCTGCTTGGCGGTCTCGGTCATGTCCACCGGGGGCGCAAGGAGAGTGGTGCTGCAGACCTGCGCGTCGCTGCCCTGCGCGGCAGTCAAACGGTTGACATAAGCCAAATCCACAATATTGATCGCCCCGTCGCCGTTGAGGTCGTAGGCGGCGAGATGCTGGGGCTGGACAGAGCCGAGGACGGCGTCGTAGGCGGCGCGGTCGGCGGTGTTGACTGCCCCGTCGCCGTTGACATCGCCCAGCGTGAAGGTGGCGTCCCCCGTGCCCAAGGTCACATGGAGGGCGTAGTCAGCCAAGGTGACGCTCTGGGAAAACTCCCGGTAGCCCGCGCCGGTGAACTTCAGCTTGTAGCCGTCCTGAGGCAGGCCGTCCACCACCACCTCCAGCGCGGCGGGCCACTGGCCGCCGCCCAGCTCGCCGCCGTCGGCGTTGCGGGCGGAAACCGTTGCGGTATAGCCGATCAGAGCCTGCTCACCCGGCTGGGCCAGACGGATCTGTCCCAGAGAGGCGTTGCCCCGGAACAGCTCAAGGCGCAGGTCGCGCGCCTCCAGCTCGCTGAGCCGCTGGGCGTAGTCGATGCGGAGGGTGGCGGTGATCGAGCCGGTGACGACGCTGGACGCCTGCGCGGCCAGTGCCATAGGCTCGGCGGCCAGCGCCGCAGCGCCAAGGGAGAGAAGCATTGCGAAGGTCAGGAGGAGAGCCAAAAGGCGAGAGGTGGTTTTCATGGTGCAGCGTCCTTTCTTTTTTGACTGCTACGCCCGTTGAGGGCGGTTCATTTAGGTTACATAACACATTATAGCAGGAGGGGAAGGATTTGGCAAGTTACAAATTGGTAAAAATTTTTCAAGAACGTAAACTATGTGTATCTCATTCCTTTCGCTGGAGGAGAGGAACGCCCTCGGCGCACAAAAAAACGGAGAGACGCCAGAGCGTCTCTCCGTTTTTTGGTACGTTTTTCAGCAGAAGGTAAGGCCGCCGTCGGGGGACATGGCCTTCACCCGGGCCAGAGCTTCCACCCGGACGCCCTTGTCCCGCACTCGCGCTCCGCCGGGCTGGTAGGCTTTTTCGATGGCGACCCCCGCGCCCACCACCTGCGCGCCTGCCTGCTCAGCCAGAGAGATCAGGCCCAGCAGGGCGTTGCCGTTGGCGAGGAAGTCGTCCAAAATGAGCACCTTGTCGTCTTTGGTGAGAAATTCCTTGGAGACCAGAATGGTGTAGATCCCGCCGTGGGTATAACTCTCCACCTGCGCGGTGTAGACGCTCCCGGCG
>CARXAY010000220.1 GCA_949093475.1 uncultured Oscillospiraceae bacterium | reverse complement strand
CATCACAGCGAAGACAATGGCAAGCACCAGATAGCCGCCGAACACCCCGCTGAGGGCGGAGATGCGGAAGTCCTGAATGAAGGGAATGGCAATGCCCCAGATCGAGCCGCTGCCCAGAATCTCCCGAATCACGGCGCACACCGCCATAACAAAGGTGAACAGAAGCCCGGTCTCGATGGCGGTCTTGACCGAAGGGCCTTCCCCCATTACGCCGGAGACATGCTCCGCGTCGCGGTAAGGCACGGCGCTGACGCTGAGGGCCGCCAGATGGACGCCCAGCATATTCACCACGCCGGGGAAATGAGCTTCCATCACCATCTGGATGAGGGAGACGAAGCCGGTGATGATGAGGATATAGATGGGCAGATGGGCGGCCTGCGGGATCACCTTACGCAGCGCGGAGATGACCACCGCGCTGAAAAACAGGGCCAGCAGCACAGCCACGCCCATGCCCACGGCGGCGCGCAGGTCGTTGCTGGACGCCATGACGAACCCAACGCCCAGGGGAAGGAGGATGCCGGCCTCCTTCATGCCGGTATTGGTCTTATTCATTGGTAGACACCTCCGGTTCAGTAAGTTGAGCGCCCGCGTAGACCACAAACGCATCTCCGAGGGACTGCTTCATCGCGTTGGATGTCATGGTCGCGCCGGAAATCTCCACCTTGGCTGTCTCCTCCTGAGACCAGATCGCACCCAGCCCCTGAAGGCCCGCCTTATAGGCGTTGGGATCGAAGCTGGAAATGGAGGGATTCTGGTAGGCGAAGTACTCCTGCTCGAAGATGACCGTCTTGGCGTCCACCTTGGCGATCGCGCCGGCGGCGTCGATGATGACGTACACGTCCATGTCCTCGTAGCCGTAGCTCTTGGAGTAGAAGCCGTAGTAAATCTCCCCGCCCACATCAAAGGAGGCGGCCGCCACCACAGTATTGCAGCGGGGCAGCTCCAGAGCGGTCATGTTGGCCGCGCCCTCCATCATGCGTCCGAACTTCTCCTGCGCTTCGGCGTTGAAGTCCTGCTGGTTGGCGGAGGCATGGGCGGTCGCCAGAGCCACCGCGTCGGGGTTATCCGCCGTGACATCGTTGCCTTCGGTGTCATAAACCCAGCACTTGCCCGCGGCGTTGGTGATGGCCATGACCATGCTCTCACCCTTGGGCACGATATAGGCGAAGCCGGAGCCGTTGACCGCCTTGTAGGCGGCCACCGCGCCGTCCACCTCGATAGGCTCGGCCTTCAGGTTACCGGTGGGATCAGCCATGCCGGGGAACACGGTGGGGATCATTTCGGTAAGGAGCTGGTCGTCGCCCTTCACGCCCTCGGCGATGAGGCCGTTGGCAATGAGGGCGTTCAAGCCGTCGCTCACCCCCTGCTTAAAGGCGGTGGAGGAGAAGGTCGTCCCCGCCACCAGACCCACATCGGCCAGCGCGGAGTCCTTGCCGATATAGGTATCCAGATAGCCGGGATCTTTGACGCGGAAATCAAACGCCTCTGTGTCGTTGTAGGCGTCGATCTGCACCTTGATGATCTTGCCCTCGGCATCCACGCCCAAGGTGATCTCCATGGGGGCTTTGGAATACTGCGAGGTCGCGGTGGTCTTCACCGCATAGCCCATGCCGCCCGCTTCCTTGTAAATGGCGGTGACCGTCTCAGGCACATCCGCCAAAGTGGTGGGTACAGAGCCGTCGGCGGCGTAGATCTGGGCCTCGCCGTCGAAGGACGCGCCCTCAGGCATCACTGCCAGCAGCGGGCCGTAGACCGCTCCGGCGTTGTTGGCCTCGATGAGAGGCCCGGTGTAGAAATTCAGGCCGAACATGGCCGCGCTGAACACCAGCACGATGACCACGATCAGCGCAATGGCTTTCACAAGGTCGGTACTTTTCATCACTTGATACCTCCCAGCGTCTTTTTGGCCGTCCACTGCTCCAAGAAGGGAGTGAACAGGTTCATCACCAGAATGGAGATGGACACGCCCTCAGGGTAAGAGCCAAACTGGCGGATGGCAAAGGTAATCAGGCCCGCACCCACACAGAACAGAACGCGCCCCGCCCCGGTGGTGGGGGTGGTGACATAGTCGGTGGCCATGAACACCGCGCCCAGAATCAGGCCGCCGGCCAGCACCTGCGCCAGCGCGTAGACAGGGTCACCAGTAAAGACCAGATAGCACACAAACACCGTACCCACGAAGGACGCGGGCACATACCACTTGATGACCTTGCGGGCCACCAGATACACAAAGCCGACGAGCAGCGCCGCGGCGCAGGTCTCGCCGATGGCGCCGCCGTGGAGGCCGAAAAACAGGTCTTTCAGACCGGGAGCGGCGGACAGGCCGTCCACCCCGGTGTTCAGCGCGGCCAGCGGAGTGGCGGCGGACTCCAGCTCCACAAAGCGGACGGGATTCGCCCCGCCGCCTACTGCGCCGAAGGTCAGAAGCATCAGGACGCGGGCGGCGATGGCGGGGTTGACCAGATTCTTGCCCAGACCGCCGAACAGGCCCTTGACCACCACCACGGCAAAGATCGCGCCCACAGCGCACTGCCACAGGGGCACGTTGGTACTCAGGTTCAGGCCCAGCAGCAGACCGGTGACCACAGCGGAGCAGTCCTTGATCGTCTGCTTCTTGTGGACGCAGAGATTGAAAATGGCTTCTCCCGCCACCGCGGCTACCACGCAGGTCGCCAGCACCAGCAGGGCCTTCATGCCAAAGAGCAGCACACCCATAATGGCGGCGGGCACAAGGGCAATGACCACGTCCAGCAGGATGTTGCCCGTTCCGCTGCCGCTGAGGATATGGGGAG
>CARXAY010000219.1 GCA_949093475.1 uncultured Oscillospiraceae bacterium | reverse complement strand
GTGCATATCTGTCTAAACTATGGCGGCCGCGACGAGATCATGCACGCCGCGCGCAGCTTTGCCGCCGACTGCACCGCAGGGAAGAAGCGTCCGGAGGAACTGACCGAAGCCCTGTTTGACAGCTATCTCTACACCAAAGGCGTTCCAGACCCCGATTTGATCATTCGTCCCAGCGGGGAACAGCGTCTTTCCAACTTTCTTTTGTGGCAGGCGGCCTACGCAGAGTTTTATTTCACTGATGTCTGCTGGCCTGATTTCAAAAAAGAACACCTGCTGAATGCTATCCGCGCCTATCAACTGCGTCAACGCAGATATGGGGGTACTTGACCGTGTTACAGAGAATCTTGGTGGCGGTGATTTTTGTTCCGCTGATCCTGCTGCTCTTGCTGGCTGCTCCATCCATCTATATCCCCATCGTCATTTCCATCCTCTCTATGATCGCCGTCCACGAGGTGCTGTGGTCTACCGGGTTTGTGAAGAACGCCAAACTTTCGGGTTATTCCATTGTTTTGGCGGGTTTGATCCCATTTTGGGTCTATATCGGGCAGGGGATGCTCTCTGCCCTGTGCGGTCTGTTTCTTTATTTTACTCTGGTATTCATCACCGCCATTTCCAGCCACTATACTGTTACCATGGAAAAGATGGGCGGCGCGTTCTTTTTTGCCGCGCTGATCCCATATTTTCTGTCCAGCTTCACCCGTCTGGATACGTTGACCGGGGCAAAGTATATGATCCTGACCCCCCTGATCGTCGCCTTCCTCTCCGACGCCTTTGCGCTGTTTGCAGGCTTGGCCTTTGGAAAGCACAAGCTGGCGCCTGAACTCTCCCCGAAAAAGACGGTGGAAGGCTCTGTGGGCGGCGTTGCAGGTGCGGTGTTGGCCATGGTCGTTTACGGTCTGGTGATGCAGTTCGCCTTCCATTTTCAGGTCAACTATCTTCTCCTCGTGGTTTACGGGCTTCTTGGGAGCGCCGTATCCCAGTTGGGCGACCTGTCCTTCTCCTACATCAAACGCCAGTATCAGCTCAAGGATTTCGGCAACATCCTGCCCGGCCACGGCGGCGTACTGGACCGCTTTGACAGCGTGATCTTCTGTGCCCCGCTTATTGAGATCTTGTGGCGGGTTTTGCCGGCGGTACAGTTCGGATGATGACTCAATAAGGGGGCGTGCGCCGTGACGCAGCGGCTAACAGTTTTAGGTTCAACAGGTTCAATTGGGCGGCAATCGCTGGAAGTGATCGCCGCCCTTGGCCTGTCTGTGGAAGGTTTGACGGCCCATAAAAACGCAAAGCTGCTGGAGGAGCAGGCCCGCGCCGTCCATCCCAAACTTGCTGTCCTCACCGACGAAGCCGCCGCCAAGGATCTGGCTGTCCGCTTGGCGGATACGTCCACCCGCGTATTGGGCGGGAAGGAAGCTCTTTTGGAGGCTGCCATCCTTCCGGAAGCGGATACCGTTCTCACCTCCGTCGTCGGCATCGCGGGATTAGAGCCGACCCTTGCCGCCATCGACGCAGGAAAAAATATTGCCCTTGCCAACAAAGAAACGCTGGTGTGCGCCGGGGCGCTGGTCACTGCCGCAGCAGAGAACAAGGGTGTCAAGCTCCTTCCTGTGGATTCGGAGCATTCCGCAATTTTTCAGTGCCTTCAGGGCTGCCGGGACAGGGGAGAGGTGGAGCGTCTGATCCTCACTGCGTCCGGCGGGCCGTTTTACGGTCTGGAGCGCGAGAAAATCGCTCAAATGACCTGCCGCGAAGCCCTCAAGCATCCAAACTGGGACATGGGCGCAAAAATCACCATCGACTCCGCCACCATGATGAATAAAGGCTTTGAGGTCATTGAAGCCATGTGGCTTTATGGCCTGCCGCTGGAGCGGATCGACGTGGTCATCCACCGCCAAAGCGTGATACACTCTCTGGTGGAGTTCCGCGACGGCGCGGTGTTGGCCCAGCTTGGCGCGCCGGATATGCGTTTGCCCATCCAGTATGCGTTCACTTGGCCCAACCGCCTGTCAGGGCCGTGCAGCCGTTTGGATCTGCTCCATTGCGCCGACTTGACTTTTTTGCCTCCTGACGGGGAAAACTTTCCCTGTCTGGAGCTTGCGCGGGAAGCGGCGGCCCAAGGCGGCGTCAAGGCGGCCGCCCTCAACGGCGCAAATGAGGTAGCTGTGGCCGCGTATCTGTCAGACAAGATCGGATTTTACGACATCCCGCGGCTCTGCCGTCTGGCGGTGGACGCCGCCCCGGTGGTGGAAACACCCACGCTGGACGATATTCTTGCCGCCGACGCGTTGGCGCGGGCGGTAGCGCAAAAAAACCTTTAGAGGTGACGATATGCCGGTTTTGCTTGTCATTCTTGGAATTTTACTGTTTGGTTTTTTGATCGCCATCCACGAATTTGGACACTTTATCACCGCCAAGCTCTCCGGGGTCAGGGTCAACGAATTTGCCATTGGCATGGGGCCAAAGCTGTGGTTGAAGCAGGGGGAGGAGACCCTCTATACCCTGCGGCTCTTTCCCATCGGCGGCTTCTGCGCCATGGAGGGGGAGGATGAGGATACCGATGATCCCCGTTCCTTCCAGAAAGCCAAAGCGTGGAAGAAGTTTCTCATCATGGCCGCCGGAGCTTTTATGAACTTTGTGGCGGGATTGCTGATCTTCGTGGTGTTGGCCGCAGTATCCGACGGCTATGTCGCCCCTGTGGTAGCCGAGTTTTTGCCCCAATATACCCCAAGCAACGGCCCCCAGCTTCAAGTGGGCGCCCGCATTCTCTCTGTGGACGGCAACCCCATTTTCGTC
>CARXAY010000218.1 GCA_949093475.1 uncultured Oscillospiraceae bacterium | reverse complement strand
CTGTGGATCATCGCGCTGGTGATCGTTTTGTGCGTGGCGCTTCCGTTTGTGGGAATGCTATTAGAAGGGTTAGAGTATGGAACTTTTGCAGCAGGAAATATGGGAGGTATTATGATGCAATATATCATTCCTATTGTGATCATTGTGGCCGTGATTGCCCTGATCGCCCGTAACGTAGCCATTGTGCCTCAGGCCAACGCCTATGTGGTGGAGCGCTTGGGAAAATACAAACACACTTGGCACGCGGGTATCCACATCAAGATCCCCTTCGTAGATCGCATTTCCAACCGGGTGTCTCTGAAGGAGCAGGTGCTGGACTTTGAGCCCCAGAGCGTGATCACCAAAGATAACGTCTCCATGAAGATCGACACCGTGGTCTATCTTGTCATCTTTGATCCCAAGCTGGCAACCTATGGTGTGGAACACGTGATCCCCGCCATTGAAAACCTGACGGCCACTACACTTCGTAACCTGATCGGCGAGCTGACGCTGGACGACACCTTGACCAGCCGCGACACCATCAACGGTCAAATGCAGACCCTTCTGGATGAAGCAACCGACCCGTGGGGCATCAAGGTCAACCGCGTGGAGCTGAAGAACATCATTCCTCCCCGCGACATTCAGGAAGCCATGGAAAAGCAGATGCGTGCCGAACGGGAAAAGCGCGAAGCGGTGCTGAAGGCAGAAGGCTCGAAGCAGGCCCGCATTCTGGAAGCCACCGGCATCAAGGAAGCTACCGTCCTTCAGGCCGAAGCCGCCAAGCAAAAGGCCATTTTGGAGGCACAAGCTGACCGCGAGGCCGCCATTACCCGCGCCGAGGGACAGGCGGACGCCATCCGTAAGGTGAAGGAAGCCGAAGCCCAAGGCATTGAGATGATCAAACATGCGCAGGCTGACGACGCAGTGATCCGTCTCCGTTCTCTGGCGGCTTTGGAGGAAATGGCGAAGGGGCAGGCTACTACGCTGGTGATCCCCTCTGATCTGGCGGGGCTGGCCGGGAATCTGGCCGCGTTGAAGTCTGCGCTGGACGGTACAAAAGCACCGGAGAAGCAATAAGCAACACACCACATAGTAAATACCAAAGAAAGTTGGATGGATATGGAGCAACTGATGGATCGGGCCATTGTACCTGTTGGATGCTATGACAATGAGCTGCGGCTCTTTGAGAGCCAGTACAGCGTCCCCAACGGGGTCAGCTATAATTCCTATGTGATCTTGGATGACAAAATCGCGGTTTTGGACACCGTAGATCCGCGCAAGACGGAGGAATGGCTGGCAAACATCGAAAAGGCTCTGGGTGGACGGACGCCGGACTATCTGGTGATCCACCATATGGAGCCTGACCACAGTGGGAGCATCACCGCCTTGGCGCAAAAATATCCCACGATGACTTTGGTGGGCAATGCCAAGACCTTCCCTATGGCTGCGGCCTTCACCGGGCAGGACTTTGCCGGCCGCACGCTGGTGGTGAAGGAGGGAGATACGCTGGAGTTGGGCAGCCATACCCTGACCTTTGTGATGGCGCCTATGGTGCATTGGCCGGAAGTTATGGTGTCCTATGAGAGCGCCAGCAAGACCCTCTTTTCCGCCGACGGGTTCGGCCGTTTTGGTGACGATGACCCGTCTGCCCCTTGGGTAGAGGAAGCCCGGCGGTATTACACCAACATCGTGGGTAAATACGGCATACAGGTACAGGCGCTTCTGGGAAAGGCCAAGGGACTTGACATCCAAGTCATTTGCCCGCTGCATGGCCCGGTACTCACCGGCAAAGCTCTGGGCCTCACTTTGGAGAAATACGACCTTTGGAGCCGTTACGCCCCGGAGGAAGCGGGGGTTTTGGTGGCCTATGCCTCCATCCACGGACATACCGCTCAAGCGGCGCAGGCGTTGGCCAAAATGCTTGCGGATAACGGCGTGACGGTGACGCTCATCGACCTTGCCCGGGAGGATCAGGCAGAAGCCGTGGCGCAAGCATTTCGCTTGAGCGGCATGGTGCTGGCCGCATCCAGCTATGACGCAGGGGTGTTCCCGCCCATGGCGCAGTTTTTAGCGCGGCTCAAATCCAAGGGCCTGAAGGAGCGCGCGGTGGGCTTTATTGAAAACGGCTCATGGGGACCGACCGCCCTTCGGACGATGCTGGCCGAGGTGGAAGGGTGGAAGGACTGCTCCATCGTAGAGCCCAAGATCACCATTCGATCTGCTGCCACCGAAGAGACCATGGGGCAGATGCGGGAATTGGCCAAGGCCATGGCAGCGGCAATTTAAGCACATGATACAAGCAAAAAGGCGGCTGGAGAAACCCAGCCGCCTTCGTTTTATGCTTTACCCTATGGATGATTTCAACATTCACAGCGCCAGAAGAAAGCGCTGTATCCGGGCAGCTCGCTGCCGCCGCCGAAATCATGCAGCTCACCGGTGATGAGATCGGTTGCCTGCCCGCATCCCGCATCGAAGTGGGCGGTGAAAGGCTCTGCATCGGCATTGACGGCAACCAGAACCCGCTCGCCGTCCACCGCACGTTCAAAGATATACTGCCGGTTGGTCAGAAGCACCGTGCGATAAGCGCCGGTTTGCAGAGCGGGGGAGGAGTGTCGGGCGGCTGACAGCTTGGAGATCCATGCTGTCAGCTCGTTTTCCTGCGGTTCAGACAAGGCAGGGCGCAGAACGGCATCTCCCTGATGCTTATCCCCCTCCAGCCCCCATTCACTGCCGTAATAGATGGATGGAACGCCGGGCATACCGAACAGCAGCGCCCAAGCAGGGAAGAGGTGGTTTTTATCCTGAAGGATAGTAGCAATGCGGGTGAC
>CARXAY010000217.1 GCA_949093475.1 uncultured Oscillospiraceae bacterium | reverse complement strand
CCCGCCCGGCGGACAGCCCCCGGCGGATTTTCTTCCAAAGGAGGGGGGACAGCTCATAGCCCACGATGCGGTCTAAAATACGCCGGGCCTGCTGGGCGTCCACCAAATTCTGGTCAATGGCGCGGGGCTGGGCAATGGACTCGGTGACCACCTTTTTGGTGATCTCGTTGAAGGTCACCCGGTAGGTGCACTCGTCAGGCAGCTCCAGCAGCTCCTTCAAGTGCCATGAAATGGCTTCCCCCTCGCGGTCAGGGTCGGTGGCCAGAAAGATCTTGTCGCTCTTCTTCGCCGCCTTCTTCAAATCGCGAATGATGTCCTCTTTGCCCTGAATGGGTTGGTAATTGGGCGCAAATCCATTGTCCACATCCACGCTCAGCTTGCTTTTGGGCAAATCGCGGACGTGACCCATGGACGCCACTACCTGATATTCCGGCCCTAAATATTTCCCGATGGTCTTTGCCTTGGCGGGTGACTCCACGATCACCAAATTGGTCTTGCTTGCCATAGCCTGCCTCCCGATCGATCATAGAATTTATTCGTCTGTGTAAATACGCACAGCGGCGGAGAACCGCTTGCCTGCTCCTTCGTTGACAAACCCTGCCAACTGGAGCATCACCACCGCCGAGGTACACCGCCGCGCTGGGATCTGGGTGGTGTCGATGATCTCGTCCAGCACCAGAGCGCGTTCCCGCAAGGCCAATAACACGTCCCTCTGGTCATCGGTCAGCGCGGGGGTGAGCTTCTTCCAATGAATATAGGGAATTTCTCCCCCCTTGTCAACCCCTTTTTCCTCCTTGGGGGACTTCTCCGGGGCGGCGGCCGCCTCCCTCTCCTCCTCCGGCCCAGCCTGTTCGGGGCGTGGACGCACCCCCGGAGCAATGGCGGGGGTATCCGGCGCAAGACCGGGCTTCAGTTTGATTTTATGGGGATAGAGGCTCTGATACTCCTGAAGGATCTCGCTGGCAGAGGTGACCAGCATAGCCTCTCCCCGGCGGATCAGCAGATTGGGCGTGTAGCTCATGGGCGCGCCCACCGGCCCGGGTACGGCGAACACGTCGCGGTTTTGATCCAGCGCCGCCCGGGCGGTGATCTGCGTCCCGGAGGTATAGCCACCCTCCACCACGACGATACCCAGAGACAGTCCGCTCATAATGCGGTTTCGGGCGGGAAAATGACTTCTGTCCGCCCGCGTCCCCGGCGGGTATTCGCTAATGAGCAGCCCCGCTGCGGCCACGTCTTGATAGAGATAGCGGTTTTCGCTGGGATAGATCACGTCCAGCCCACACCCCAGCACGCCGCAGACCGTTCCGCCGCCGCGCAGTGCGCCCCGCAGAGCTTCGCTGTCCAAGCCGCGCGCCAAACCTGACAGCACCACCGCGCCCTGCGCGGCAAGGTCGTGCCCAAGGCGTTGGGCCTGTGCGATGCCATAACCTGTCGGCTCCCGTGTGCCGATTAGATTGATGACCACCTGATCGTCAAAGGCGATGTCTTTGCCTTGCAGATAGAGTACCGCAGGCGGGTCATAGATATTCCGAAGCCGCTCCGGGTATCCCGCGTCCCCGAAGGTAAGGATGCGCTGGCCCAGACGGTCACAGTCGGCCAAAATACGCTCTGCTTCTTCCATGGACTTATCCAGAAGAGACGCCTTCCCCGCGCTTGTCAAGCCTGCGACCAGATCATATTCTGCGGGATCGGCAAAGTGGGCGGCCTCCGGCGAACCAAAGTGATCCAGCAACCCCAGCATCCCTACGTTGGACAGTCCCTTGCGCGTGGACAACCACAACCAATATTTCAAATTTGCCATTTTCCCGCCTCCTTTTTCGTTCAGCGGCCCCATGCCATCTCCCAAAGCAGGATCGTGGCAGCGGCAGCGGCGTTCAGCGACTCGCACCGTTCCCGCATGGGGATCATCACCCGCTGACCGCAGACCGCAAGAACCTCCTTAGAAATGCCGTGGCCCTCGTTGCCAATGATGGGCAGGCTGCCGTTCAAGTCAAAGCTGCCCAAGGTTTGGCAGCCCTCCCCCAACGCAGCGGCGCACAGGGTCAAGCCGCCGGCGGCGGCAAAGTCCTCCAGTGCCTCAAGGCTGACCTCCCATACAGGCAGGCGAAAGCACGCCCCCATGGTGGCCCGCACGGTTTTCGGATGAAAGGGGTCGGCGCAGCGGCCCAAAAGGAACAGCCCGTCCGCCCCCAGCGCGTCGGCGGTACGCCAGATCGTACCCACGTTACCCGGGTCTTGTAGGCCATCCAAGGCCAGATACCGCCCACAGCCCGGCGCAGGCCGGGGAAACTCCCGCCGCCCCACGGTAAACAGCACGCCTTGCGGCGTTTCCATGGGGGAGAGATAGGCCATCAGCTCCGGCGGCACTTGGATCTGCTCCACCCCTTCCGGCAGCTGCAGTCCCTCTCCAAAGGCGTGCCCTACCGTCGTGATGATTTGCCGCACCGGCGCGTTCCAACGGACAGCCTCCTGCCAGAGCTTTTCTCCGTCTACCAGATATTCTCCCGCCTCCCGGCGGTAGACGCCGCTTTTCGCCAGCTTACGCAGGTGGACGCACAGCGGGTTTTGGCGGCTGGTGATCGTTTTTGCCTCCATCACAGCTTTTGGATGATGTTGATGTTTTTATCCAGCCCCAACACCACCACCACGTCGTCCGCCGCAAGCTCCGCGTCACCGCCGGGAGCGATCACAAACTTCTGCTTCTCCCCCCGGCGAAGGGCAATGATATTGACGCCATAGGCTTTCCGCACATCGATCTCCCGGATGGTCTTGCCCACCCACATGGACGGCACGGGCACTTCCACGATGCTGGCC
>CARXAY010000216.1 GCA_949093475.1 uncultured Oscillospiraceae bacterium | reverse complement strand
GCGGAATGCTTTATACCTACTATCACTCCAATCTGGGCAACCCTGTGGCCATCGTGCTGGAACAGCTCAAGGAAATCTACAAGCTCTGCGGTGACCGCATTGTGATCCGGGGCGCGGCGGTCACCGGGTACGGCGAGGATCTGATCAAAAACGCCTTTCATTGCGACCTCGGTTTAGTGGAGACCGTGGCCCATTATAACGCCGCTGCCCACTTCAACCCCGACGTGGATTTTATCATCGACATCGGCGGGCAGGACATGAAGTGCTTCAAGATCCGCGGCGGCGCGGTGGACTCCATCATGCTCAACGAGGCCTGCTCCTCCGGCTGCGGCTCTTTTATTGAGACCTTTGCCAAGGCCTTGGGCTACAACATCGCCGACTTCTCCAAGTTAGGGCTTTTGACCCAGCATCCGGTGAATTTGGGGTCGCGCTGCACCGTGTTTATGAATTCCAGCGTGAAGCAGGCCCAGAAGGACGGGGCCAGCGTGGAGGATATCTCGGCGGGGCTGTCCATTTCCATCGTGAAAAACGCCATTTACAAGGTCATACGCGCTGTTTCCGCCGATGATCTGGGCAAGCATATCGTGGTTCAGGGCGGCACCTTCCTCAACGACGCGGTCTTGCGTGCCTTTGAGCTGGAGTTGGGCCGCAACGTGACCCGTCCCACCATTGCCGGGCTGATGGGCGCCTTCGGCGCGGCTCTGGCCGCCCGGGACGCCAAACTAAAAGCGTCTACCCTTTTGGACGCGCCCTCGCTGGAGAAATTCACCCACACCGCCAAACCCGTCACCTGCGGGCTTTGCACCAACCACTGTTCCCTCACGGTCAACTCCTTTGACGGCGGGCGGAAATTTATTTCGGGCAACCGCTGTTCCCGTCCTCTGGGGCAAGAAAAGGTCAAACGTCCCGACCTGATGAACTACAAATATGAAAAACTCCGGGCCATGGAGGGCAAGGGCGTCGGGGACGGCAGCAGAGGCAAGGTCGGCTTCCCCATGGGGCTGAATTTCTACGAAAATCTTCCCTTCTGGTTCACCTTCTTCACCCACTTGAACTTTGAAGTGGTGCTGTCCCCCGAATCCTCCCGCAAGCTCTATCTGTTTGGCCAGCACACCATCCCCTCCGACACTGTCTGTTATCCCGCCAAGCTCATGCACGGCCACGTGGAAAAGTTAGTGGAGCAGGGCATCGACACCATTTTCTATCCCTGTATGTCCTATAACTTCGACGAAAAGAGCAGCGACAACCATTACAACTGCCCGGTGGTGGCCTACTATCCCGAACTCTTGGCCGCCAACATTCCCTGTCTGAAGGACGTGCGCTACTTAAACCCCTATGTGGGTCTCCACCGTCCCCACGACTTTGAAAAGCACATGGCTAAATTCATGGAGGAGACGTTCTTCATCCCCCATCGGGTGACCGTCGCCGCCGCCAAGGCGGCTTACCGGGCCTATGACGTTTATAAGGAGGAGCTTCGCGCCGAGGGCGCGCGGTATATTGCCGATGCCCGTGCCAAGGGTCAGCCCATTTTGGTGGTGGCGGGCCGTCCCTACCACATTGACCCAGAGATCAACCACGGCATCAATGACCTCATCACCTCCTTCGGCTTTGTTCTCCTCACCGAGGACGCAGTAGCTTATCACGAACCCTATGCGCCCCGCACCGTTCTCAACCAGTGGACGTTCCAAGCCCGGATGTACAACGCCGCCCGCTATGTGTGTGAGCAACCGGATATGCAGCTTGTCCAACTGGTCTCCTTCGGCTGCGGCACCGACGCCATCACCGGCGACGAGATGCGAACCATTTTGGAGCAAAACGGCAAACTCTACACCCAGCTAAAGATCGACGACATCAGCAATCTGGGTGCGGTGAAGATCCGCATCCGCTCCCTAATGGCTGCTATGGAGGCAAGAAACAACCATGGATAACCAGACCGCTTGGGCCGTCACCAAGGCTCAGCTCGCCTTGGATCTGGGCTGTGATCCTGCTCTTTTTGATGCCCCCGGCAATGAGATCATCCTCTGGCGGGACTGCCCCGGACGGCGCAAGTACAGCGATCAAACGCCCATTTTAGAGATCGCCGTACACAACAGCAAGCTGATCGCCGCCTGCGGCGAGGAAATTTTAGAGCCTTGCCGCGCCCTTTTGCAGAGCATTCCCGCCGAATGGCTCTTTTCCCCCAGATATTTCCGTGCCTTGGAGGACATGCTCCAGCCTGTGGGTTATCAGGTCGGCCCACTCCGCCATTTCTACATTCCCCGCTTCCCTCTTGTCCCGGTCAAGCCGCTCACCACCGTACGCTGGTATGAGGGCGACGAGCTGGAATGCTTTCGGGATGACGACCGCTGGACGGATGCTGTGGCTTTTGGTGAGTATTCTCCCGACATTTTAGGCGTGGCTGCGCTGGATGAACAGGGCGAACCCATCGGTATCGCCGCCTGCAGCCGGGATGGGGAGAAGCTCTGGCAGATCGGTATCAACGTCCTTCCCGCCTACCGCGGCAGGGGGTATGCCGCCAACCTCACTGCCCTTTTGCGCGATGAGATCCTTCGCCGGGGCGCTATCCCCCTATACAGCACTGCCGAAAGTCATATCAACTCACAAAATGTGGCGTTCAATGCCGGGTTTCGTCCCGTTTTCGCCTATCTCTTTGCCCAACAGAAAGGAAATTGACCATGCTCCCCTGTCAAGCTGTCATCGACCGTGATCCGCTGCTCTACATCGACGTTACCGAGGCTATCCGCCGGGGGATCGGCGAAGTTCTTTTCGCTGACGAGCGTTCCTGTCTCATTGGGTTTCCTCACGGCGACAAGCCCATCACCGAGTTTACCACCATCTGCGGCGATCTGGATGCGGCG
>CARXAY010000215.1 GCA_949093475.1 uncultured Oscillospiraceae bacterium | reverse complement strand
CGGAGATGGTGGCCCTGCTGCCCTCTGAACGGCCGGAGATGACTCCGCCCGAAAGCCTCAGCCTGCCGTTTGACGAATATGACGAGGAGGACGAGGCGCGCACGTTCAAGGAGATCGCTGAGCTGACCCAGCGCCTGACGGCCGGGAAAACGACCGAGACGGAAAAAGCCCGCGCCATCTTTGAGTGGGTGTCGCAAAACATCGAATATGACTATACGGCATACGGATATATCACGGCGCAGACCCGCGGCGAGAAATTGACGCAGGAGCAGGAAATGCGCGCCAGTCAGGCAGAGAACCCGGGCTGCACGTTTTTGAACCGCCGCGGGGTCTGCGGCGGGTACAGCGCTCTTACCCTCCTTATGCACGGTCTGGCGGGATTGGCCACGGGGTATATCGACTGCAGGCTGAATAATATGCCCCATCAGGGGAACGCGGTCTACGCGGACGGCCGGTGGATCCTGCTTGACTCCACCAATCAGTGGTGGGATATGTCCCCCGATCAATACCCGGTCACCAAGTCCATCACATGGTGGGACGGCATTTTCAGGATGCGGATATACAGCACGGGGCAGATCAGCTGTTTTGTCCAGAACCAGTATAAGGATATTTCCGGCGTGACCATCCCGTCCAGTGTGAACACCCTTGACGATTCCGCGTTTGCAGACTGCACCGGGCTGACAAGCGTGACCATCCCGTCTAACGTAATATACCTGAAAAACGGCGTGTTCAAGGGCTGCACGGCGCTGACGAGCGTGGACATACCGGACAGCGTGACCGACATGGGAACTTGGACATTCTGGGACTGCACCGCCCTGACCAGCATGACCATCCCGGACAGCGTGACAAAGATCGGACAGTATACCTTCAACGGCTGCACCGCCCTTGCTCATGTAGACATCCCGACCAGCGTGACCGAGATCGAAACGAATGCGTTCAAGAACTGCACCGCCCTGACCGAGGTGACCATCCCGGGCAGCGTGACAAAAGTCGCAGGGCACACGTTTGAGGGCTGCACGGCGCTGACCGACGTGACCTTCCTCGACGGGCTGACCGACATCGAAGCCGGAATGTTCTGGGGCTGCTCCGAACTGAAGCGCGTGGCGATCCCCGCCAGCGTGACCAAGATAGGACAGGCCGCGTTCTATAACTGTCCAAACGTGACCGACGTCTATTACGGCGGCAGCGAGGAGCAGTGGGACGCCATTGAGATCAAGATGTTCAACAGCCCTCTGGCCCGCGGCTCTACGACCCGCGCCGCCTTCCATTACAACAGTACCATGCCCCCGCAGCCCGCCGAACCCGAGCAGCCCGCCAAGGTGGCCTACCCCTCCACCCAGAAGGTGGACGTAGACGGCAAGGCCATTGAGTTCCAATGCTATGCGCTCAAGGAGGGCAACGGCATGACCAACTACATCAAATTGCGCGATTTGGCCGACATTTTGAACGGTTCGGCGGCGCAGTTTGAGGTGGGCTGGAACGGTCAGGTGACCGTTACCACCGGGCAGGGCTACACCAAGGACGGCAGCGAGCGCCGCACGCCGTTTTCCGGCCAGCGGGCGTACAAGGAGGTCACCGACCAGACGCTGGTCAACGGCAAGGCCGCTGACTTGGCGGCGTTCACCCTGATGGACGACAACGGCGGCGGGTATACATATTACAAGCTCCGCGATTTAGGCACGGCCTTGGGCTTCAAGGTGGACTGGACGGCCGAACGGGGCATCTTCATCGAGACGAAATAACGCGGCGCGTTTTTCCGTAGGGCGCGACGACCCCGGCGCGCCCAGTGGTCGCGCCCTACTCAGACGTATTGTAAGTGTGCGTCCACGCAAAAGAGGGACGGCTCGGTGAGCCGTCCCTCTTTGTCACAGTAGATTCTCCAAATTCGGACGCTCCACCTCGCCCAGCAGTTTGAGCTGCTCCATGAGCCGGGCGTTGGCCGCGGAATACTCCCCCGTCTCCTGCCACTGCAGAAACTCCAGCGTCTCGGCGAAGCCCACGGCGATGTCGTCGGCGGTCTTGTGATCCAAGGTCACATGGAGGTAAAAGGCCCTTCCGTCCCACTGCTCCGACGCCGCCCTTGTGAGTTCCTCCGCCTTGTCCCAGTCGCCGCCCTCCGCCAGCGCCTCCGCCCGGCGAAGCTGTTCTCCCAAGTCCGCCGTCAGCGCGCCCAGCGCGGACACATGCCACAGGGACAGGACTACCATCCCCGCCAGCAGCCCGACTGCCAGCCATCCTTTTTTCATTTGCCCTTCTCCTTTTTGGCAAAAAACACTGTTCCCTGTTCATCCACCGACAGGATAAACACATCCTTCACCCGCCGCACATGGTTGTGGGCCAATTGTTTTTCCAGCCACTTGTCGTCCAACCCGCGCTTCTTGAGGTTGTCCTCCAGCAGCCGCCCGTCGCTGATGATGATGGCGGGCAGACCCGGCTCTTGAGGCGTCAGGCCCATCTGCGCCGCCGTCACCGGCTGCTCCTCCGCGTTCAAAAGCACGGTCAGCTGCCCGTTGGTCTCCAAAATGGCGTACTTGACCTTGGAGATGTCGCTGTACCCCTGAACCCGCAGTTCCTCGGAAAGCTCGTCCAAGGTGAAGCGGTTTTTTGCCATCTCCTGCTGGCAGAGCTTGCCGTCCTTGACCACGATGCTGGGCCGACCGCAGATAAATGCGCGGAACTTGATGCTCCGCATGGTGAGCAGAGACAGCAGCAGCGTCACACACAACAGCGCAATAATGGGGATCACCCCCCGGGTCAGAGGGATGCCGAAATCCTGCATGGGCACCGCCGCCAGATCGGCGATCAGGAGGGTGAACACCAATTCGCTTGGCTCAAGCTCCCCCACCTGCCGCTTTCCCATCAGTCGAATGCCCAGAATGATCAGCAG
>CARXAY010000214.1 GCA_949093475.1 uncultured Oscillospiraceae bacterium | reverse complement strand
ATGGAGGTCAAGATGAACAGGCAGTCCAATCAAATCACAGCACTTTACATCCGCATAGGCAAGCCCGGCTCCCCTATGATGGCGCAAGCCCAAGCAGAGTTGTTGAAACGTTTTGCCCAAGAAAAAGGGTTAGAAAACACCCACCTCTATTGTGATGATGGGTTTTCCGGCGTTACTTGCAATCGTCCCGCGTTTCGTTCCCTGATCCATGATATCGTCCACGGCAAGGTAGCGAAATTGCTTGTAGCGGATATGGGCAGACTACATCGCAACGTCGCCATCGCATATTACCTTGTCAAATACTTTTTGCCCCGCTATCACGTTCAAATCCTTTCCTCCAAACAGGAAGAAACAGACCCCCATGCTCTGGCGCTCCTTATGGGCCTTTGCACCCCCAAAGGGGGTGTGGAATAATGGCGGCCTTAGTTCGTACTCTGGTAAAGAAGTTTGTGGCTCTCTATGTCCGCCTTTCCCGCGATGACGGCGACGAGGGGGACAGCAACAGCATCCAGCACCAGATCGACATCCTTGAAAAGTACGTCCGTGACCACGGCATCACCAACTACAAGATATACAAGGACGATGGTTACTCGGGTACGAACTTCAAGCGTCCCGGCTTCATGGAGATGATGACCGACATTGAGGCCGGGCTGGTGGAGATGGTGATCGTCAAGGATATGTCCCGGTTTGGTCGGAACTATCTGGAAGTCGGATTGTATACGGAAATACGCTTCCCCGAGCTGGGTGTGCGGTTCGTGGCCGTCAACGATGGTGTGGACAGCGAGAACCAGTCGGACAACGACTTTACCCCCTTTCGCAACATCATCAACGAGTGGTATGCCAAGGACACCAGCAAGAAAATCCGGGCTGTGTTCAAGGCCAAAGGCATGTCCGGAAAACGTCTTTCCACCAATGCTCCCTTTGGCTATATCAAGGGCGAGGACGGCACGCTGATGGTAGACGAAGATACCGCCCCCATGGTAGCATTGATATTTCAGCTCTGCGCAGCAGGCAACGGCCCCGGAAAGATTGCCCGCACGCTAAAGGAGCAGGGCTTACCCACACCGGGGACGGTTGAATTTCAGCGGACAGGGCGAACAAGGAACTACCACCCGGACGATCCCTGCGGCTGGACTTCTGACACAGTAGCCGGCATTTTGGGACAAGACGCCTACCTGGGCCAGACCACCAACTTTAAGACCACCAGGGTGTCCTACAAGGTCAAAAAGACCGTGGCAAATCCCCCGGAAAAGCAAGTGACCTTCCCTAACACCCATGAGGCCATCATTGACCGGGAGACCTGGGACATGGTCCAAAAGATACGCTCCCAGCGCCGCCGTCCCACCAAGATGGGAGAAATGGGGATGTTCTCCGGGCTGGCCTTCTGCGCCGACTGTGGCTCAAAGCTGTACCATTGTCGTTGTGGTTCTTATAGCTATGAACAGGAAAGTTACACCTGTTCCAAGTACCGTACCCGTCACGGGTGCAGCGCCCACTTTATCCGTGCGGTGGTACTGGAGCAGCTTGTGCTCCAAAACCTCCAACGGGTAGTGGCCTACGCCCAAGAGGACGAGGCTGAATTTGTTCGTGGGGTCATGGAGAACAAGCTGTCCGCACAAATGGCGGAGCAGGAACAGGCCAAGCGGCTTTTGGAGAAGAACCAACGCCGGATAGCCGAGCTGGATGCCATCATCCAGCGGCTCTACGAGGACTCCATCACCGGCAAGCTCACCGAAGAACGATTTGCCAAGCTGTCCGCCGCCTATGAGCAAGAGCAGGCCGACTTGACCCACTCCATTGAAGAACTGACCGCAACGGTGGAGGAAGCGGAGAAGCAAACGGTGAATGTCCAGAGTTTTCTCAAGATCGTGCGGAAGTACACCCACCCCGAGAGGCTGACCCCCACCATGCTACGGGAGTTCGTGGAGAAGGTGGTGGTCCACGCCCCGGATAAATCCAGCGGCCACAGGGTGCAGCGCATTGACGTACATTATAACTTCATCGGGGAAATCGACTTCTCCCCGGAGTATGCAAAAAGAATAACCGCATGACACCGAAGTATCATGCGGTCATTCTGAAAGAACGAAATGTTCTTTATGGGGGACGCTCTCGCGGCCGTCCTTTTTTGTTGTCCCTTCATCCCCCGTTTGACTTTTTTTGTGTGGCCCAAGCTGTATACTGAAAGCCTGACCGGGAAAGGAGGCAACCATGACCGTCTACATAGATTCTCTTTTCCTTTTGGACTTTGTCATCGACTACCTGTTGCTCTTGCTAACAGGCAAGGTTACCGGCTCTCCCCTGCGCCGCCGGCGTATTGTGCTGGCTGCCGCGCTGGGCGCGGGCTACTCTGTACTCTGCGCGATGGTCAGGCTTCCTGTTTTGGCCCACCCGTTTTTCAAGCTGGCTGTGGCCGTTCTTCTGGTACTCCTCGCTTACGGCCATTGCCGCCGTCTCCTACGCTGCGTGCTGATCTTCCTTGCCCTTTCCACAGCTTTTGGAGGCGGGCTGTACGCTCTCGAGCTGATGCTGGGAAGGCCGCTGACTTTGAGCATCCCTACCCTTCTTCTTTTTTCTGCCGCCGCTTACGGCGTGCTGTCTCTGGCCGGACGCAAGCTGGCCCACCACGGTCTTGCCGAACTACGGCAGATCACGGTTCGGTTGGGATCGCGCTCCACCACTCTGACCGCCCTGCTGGACAACGGCAATACCCTCACCGACCCCATGACCGGGCGTGGTGTTCCCGTGGTGGAGGGGGACTGTCTTGCCCCTCTCCTCCCTCCCGAAGCTGACTACCGCCACCCGGCACAGTGTTTTCAGGCTCTTCCCGACCCCGGCGCATACCGTCTGCTCCCCTACCGCTCTGTGGGGGTAGACAGCGGCCTGCTTCTGGCTGTCCGCGCCGATG
>CARXAY010000213.1 GCA_949093475.1 uncultured Oscillospiraceae bacterium | reverse complement strand
ATTATATAGAATTCCTCCCGCCATTGCAAGAAATCCCCGCCGTTACAGAATATTTACATTTTTCCGTCCGTTGTCCACATTTTATTTACAGCTTGGTCAATTTCTGGTTATTTTTTCGGCACATACTGAAGCTACCCTATTCCGAAAGGATGATTTTATGAAAGTGCAAACACCCCTATCCCTGCTTCTGGCGGCTATTTTAGCCGTCGCCCCCGCCTGCGCCGCCGAGTCGGCTGCCGAAGGGTCGGATATCACCACCATTACCCTCAGCGATTCCCAAGTGCAGATCAACGGCGCGGCCATGTCCCATAACCCTGACGCCGCCGTCTACGTGGGCGCGGACATCGTCTACTACCACGACGGCACGGACGAGACCTACGGCGAGGGGACGGCGGAGGAGATGCACGACTCCGAGGAGGCCGCCGCCCACACGGTGGTCACCATCACCAAGCCGGGGACATACCGCCTGACCGGAACGCTCTCTAAGGGTCAGATCGCCATTGACTTGGGCAAGGACGCCAAGGACGACCCCAGCGCCGTGGTCACCCTCATTTTGGACAACGCCAACGTCACCTGCACCGTCGCCCCCGCCCTCATCTTCTACAACGTCTACGAGTGCGACCGGGGCTTTGCCGAGTACGAGGGGGAGGAGACCTACTCCGGCTCTGCCACGGTGGACACCACCGCCGCCGGGGCAAACGTCATTTTGGCGAAAAACAGCGTCAACACCTTCACCGGTTCTCATGTGGCCCGCATCTACAAGGAGGGCACGACCAAAAAGCTCCACAAATATGACGGCGCGTTCTACTCCAAAATGTCCATGAACATTTTGGGGGACAACGGCGACGACAGCGGCCTCTTGAACATCGTGGCCGACAACGAGGGGCTGGACAGCGAGCTGCACCTCACCCTGAACGGCGGCTCGATCCACATCACCGCCCAAAACGACGGCATCAACACCAACGAGGACTACGTCTCGGTCACCACGGTGAACGGCGGCCTCCTCACCATCGATTCCGGCCTCGGCGCGGAGGGAGACGGCATCGATTCCAACGGCTATCTGGTCATCAACGGCGGCCAGATCTTCACCGCCGCCAGCGACCACTCCCCTGACGGCGGCATCGACGCGGAAATGCCCATTCTCATCAACGGCGGCACGGTGTCCGCCTTTGGCGTTCGCAACGACAACGCCGATCCCGCCTCCGCGCAGCCCTATATGGAGCTTTCCTTCGCCAAGGCCGTCCCCGCGGGCAGTCTCATTGAACTGAAGGACGCGGACGGTAACACCGTCTGGTCTGCCACCGCCCAAAAGTCCTGCCAGACGGTCACTCTGAGCTGTCCCGCTCTGAAGCTGGACACTCTTTACCACCTCTATGTGGACGGCGCGGAGCAGTCCTACACCGGCCACGCCTTTGGGATGGGTGGCGGCTTTGGGGGCGGTCAGCCCCCCGAAGGCATGACCGAGCGTCCCGAGGGCTTCGACCCCGCCCAACATGGGGAGCGGCCCGCCGATATGCCCGAGCCGCCCGAGGGCTTTGACCCCGCCCAACAGGGGGAGCGGCCCGGCGGCGGACGTTTCCCCGGCGGCCAGCGGGAAAATGAGGGCGAGCCCTCCGCCGACTTCACCCTCACCGCCCAGCAAAAGTCCTTCTCCGGTATTCAGGCCACCCAGACCCTCTCTCCCTTCACCGACGTGGACGAGACCGCCCCCAGCTTCTCCGCCATCTGCACCCTCTTCCAAAAGGGCATCCTCCAAGGGGACGGAGCGGGCCGTTTCTTCCCCAACGACCTCATTCAAGACGACCACTGGCAGCTCATTTTAGAGCGGCTTGCCAAGGCGGGGGTGCGGCTCAGTGATCCTCCCGCCGCCGACGGCCTGACCCGCGCCGAGGCCGCAGAGCTGGCCGCCGGACTGCTTTCCCAATAACCCACCTTGCCTTTTCCCCCGCTTTGCCCTATAATAGACCCGTGCGTGTTTTCACGCACGGGTCTTTTGCTATGGAAGGGAGGGGTTTTGGCGTGATCGTGATCGATCTGGAGTGGAACAGCGGCCTTTATACCAAGCTGCGTCTGGACGAGATCTTGCAGATCGGCGCGGTGAAGGTGGATTTAGACCGCCGCAGGATCGTGGACGCCTTCAACGCCTATATCCGCCCCGCCATCCACAAGCGTTACTCCCCCGCCGCCGAGCAGCTCCCCGATCTGGCCCTTTCGGAGACCGCCGAGCTGGACTTCCCCACCGCCTTTGCCCGTTTTTTGGACTGGTGCGGCGGCGACGGCCTCTTTGCCTGCTGGGGCAACAGCGACTTAAACGTCCTCATCCAAAACCGGGACTATCACAAACTGAACGGCCCTCTGCCCTCCACCTTTCTCGACCTGCAAATGGCCTTTGACCGCTATATCGACTGCGGCAACAATCTGGCGCTGGAGCGGGCGGCGGAGTACTGCCTCGTCCCCGACAGCTTTGACCCCCACAACGCCCTCTACGACGCCATGACCGCGTGGGTGGTGGCGGAGCGTGTCCCCACCTCCCTGCTGTTAGAGGCCGTCCGGGAGGCGGGCCAGCCCCTCCCCAAGGGTCAAAAGGCCCTCCCCAAGCGCAAAAGCCTTTGGCGCGGGCCGTTTGCCTCCCTCGACCTCACCCTCACCAACCGGGGCTGCCGCCGGGCCAACTGCCCCGCCTGCGCCGCGGTCAACCGGGTGGGCCAGTGGTATCTCGCCGACGACGGCTTCTACTACAGCCGCTTCGCCTGCCGGGGCTGCGGCCTGTCCGGGCTGCTGCGGCTGGAGATCTTTGAGGACAAAAAGGGCCGCTTTTGGGGCAACAGCGCCGTTCTCCCCCTGAATCAGCAACGGCTGGACTTTTTCCGCGCCCTCGCCCAATCCCCCGCCATCCCCACCGCCAAAA
>CARXAY010000212.1:474-2910 GCA_949093475.1 uncultured Oscillospiraceae bacterium | reverse complement strand
CTACGGTGAGATCGAAGAGGGTCATAATGTCGATGCGGTACACGCCCCTCACATCCCTTCAATAAGCGCGACCACCATCTCGCCGCCCTCGATGTCCACCTTCTTGATGAACTCCGGCACGGCAGGGATCAGCTTCTCCCCCGTGGGGGTGTCGATGACGTACACCCGCTGGGCGGAGGGGGTGAGGACTTCCTTCACCGTGCCGATGACACCCCCCTGCGCGTCCTTCACCGTCAGGCCGATGAGGTCAGCCAGAAAGAAAGAACCCTTGGGCAGCTTGGCGTCCTTTCGGGCAATGAACACCCGCTTGCCCTTTAGCTTCATGGCCTTCTCCACCGTGTCCACACCGGCAAAACGCACGAGAAGGGTGGTTTTGTGGACTCTGGCGGCCTCCACGTCCATGGCCTGTCCGTTCACATACAACGTCTTAAAATCCAGCAAAAAGGCGGGAGAATCGCTCCATGGCAGAAGCTTCACCTCTCCTTGGATGCCGTGGGTGTTGACGATCTCCCCCGTCTCTAAAAATTCACTTAACATGGCCTGTCACTCCTTTGGCGGCTGAGAAAAAAGGCGGGCCGAACCCGGCCCGCCTTTTTCATCAGTCCACGATCTCTACGGTGATCCGCTGGCCCTTGTGCTGCGCGACACTGCGCATCAGGGTGCGGATCTCCTTGGCGATCCGGCCTTGACGGCCAATGACCTTGCCCATGTCCCCGGCGGCCACATGAAGCTCCAGGATGGTCTCGTTCCCGCTGGGGATCTCCTCCACCCGAACCTCGTCAGGGCTGTCCACCAGATTTTGGGCAATGTAGGTGAGCAGTTCCTTCATTGTGTCGTGCCCTCCTTAAATCGCCCCGGCCTTTTTCAGCAGGTTCTTCACCGTCTCGGTGGGCTGAGCGCCGGTCTTGATCCAAGCCTGAGCCCGCTCGGCGTCCACCTTGATGGCAGCCGGCTCGGCCAGAGGATCATACGTGCCGATCTCCTCGATGAAGCGGCCGTCGCGGGGATAACGGGAGTCAGCCACCACAATGCGGTAGAACGGCGCCTTCTTCGCGCCCATACGGCGCAGTCTGATTTTCACCATAACACATTCACCTCCACTTGGTTTTCTCATCTATGGTAACGCGAAACGCGATGCCAACATTTCCTTAGAAGGGCAGGCCCTTCATCTTTCCGCCGAACAGTCCCCCGCCCCGCTTCATCTTCTTTGCCATGTTCTTGCCGGTGAACTGGCGGGTCATCTGCTGCATCATCTCGAACTGCTTCAAAAGGCGGTTTACATCCACCACCTCCAGCCCGCAGCCCGCGGCGATGCGCTTCTTTCGGCTGGAGTTGAGTACGCCGGGGTTTTCCCGCTCGTAGGGGGTCATGGAGAGGATGATGGCCTCGGTGCGGCCCAGCGCCTTCTCGTCAAAGGTCGCTCCCTCCAACGCCTTGGCGTTCATGCCGGGAAGCATTCCGGCGATATCGGACAGCGAACCCATACTTTTCACCTGAACAAGCTGGTCGTAGTAGTCCTGAAGGGTGAACTTGTTCTTGCGAAGCCGCTCCATCTGCTCGGCGGCTTTCTTCTCGTCAAAGGCGGCCTCCGCCTTTTCGATCAGAGAAAGCACATCCCCCATTCCCAAGATCCGGGAGGCCATGCGGTCGGGGTGGAACACTTCGATGTTCTCTAACTTCTCCCCCGTGCCCGCAAATTTGATGGGCTTTCCTGTGACCGCCTTGATGGACAGGGCCGCGCCGCCCCGGGCGTCGCCGTCCAGCTTGGTGAGCATCACGCCGGTGAGGTCCAAAGCATCGTCAAAGGCCTTGGCGGCGTTCACCGCGTCCTGGCCAATCATGGCGTCTACGACCAACAAAATCTCGTCAGGGGAGACGGCCTCCTTGATATCCTGGAGCTCCATCATCAGCTCCTCGTCCACATGGAGCCGTCCGGCGGTATCCAGGAATACCAAATCGTTGCCGTGCTTTTTGGCGTGCTCCACGGCGGCTCTGGCGATATCCACGGGGCTTATCTGCCCCATCTGGAATACGGGAATGTCAAGCTGGGAGCCCACCACCTCCAGCTGCTCGATGGCGGCGGGACGGTAGATATCGCAGGCCGCCAGCAGGGGCCGCTTGCCCTGCTTTTTCATGAGCCCCGCCAGCTTGGCGGAGTTGGTGGTTTTACCGGCCCCCTGAAGGCCCACCATCATGATGACCGTGGGGGGCTTGGAGGAGATGGTCAATTTGGCGTCCTCGCCCCCCATGAGGGCGGTGAGCTCCTCGTTGACGATCTTCACGATCATCTGAGCGGGAGAGAGGGCCTCCAGCACATCGGCGCCCACGGCCCGCTCCGATACCTTGGCCACAAAGTCCTTGACCACCTTGTAGCTCACGTCGGCTTCCAGTAGGGCCATACGGATTTCCCGCATGGCCTCCTTCACGTCGGCTTCG
>CARXAY010000212.1:0-464 GCA_949093475.1 uncultured Oscillospiraceae bacterium | reverse complement strand
TGAGCCGACCCTTGCCCCGGAGCCGTTTGAAAGCGTTATTCAGCTTTTCGGTCAGTCCCTCAAAGGCCATGGCTTACTCCTGCTTCAGTTTTTCCAACGCTTGGATAATGGCATAGGCCAAATCCTCAATCTCCCCATCGTGGTAGAGGTCGGCGTTACGGGTTTGAATCGCCTTCACTGCGTCCATAACATCCTTGAGCTGATCCTGCATTACGTGGAAGCGGCGGATGATACCCGTTTTATCCTCAAGTTCTGTGAGGGCGGCCTCGGCCCGGACGATCACCTCCCGGACCCCCTGGCGGGAGATTCCGTAATTTTCGGCGATCTCGGAGAGAGAGAGGTCCTCATTATAATAAAGGTCGTAAAATTCCTTCTGCCGGTCAGTGAGCGTATCGCCGTAGAAATCGTACAGCAGCGCCATGCGGTAGGCTTGGTTTTTCACTGCGGACCCCTCCTTTTAAGAT
>CARXAY010000211.1:1032-2921 GCA_949093475.1 uncultured Oscillospiraceae bacterium | reverse complement strand
CCGCCAGAAGGGTGATGTGGGGGATGGACAGCACCTCCGCAAACTCGTGGAACAATGCCTTTGTCCGGGAGTAGGTGTGGGGCTGGAAGGCGCAGATGACCCGCTTGTAGCCCAGATTCATGGCGGTAGCCAGCAGGGCCTTTACCTCGTTGGGATGGTGGGCGTAGTCGTCATAGACGTCCGCGCCGTTGCACGTCCCTAACCTCTCAAACCGCCGCCCCGCGCCTCCAAAGGACTCCAGTCCCTCCTTCACCGCCCCGCCGGGGAGGCCCATCACATAGGCCGCTGCCGCCGCCGCCAAGGCGTTAGACACATTGTGCCGCCCAAACACCCGCAGCTTCACATGGGCGTAGACCTCTCCGTGAACCACAATGTCAAACCGGGGCAGGCCCTTCTCCCATGTCAGGTTGGCGGCGGTACACTCCGCCCCCGGCTCAAGGCCGAAGGTAAAAGCGTCCAACCCCGCGACAACGGCGCAGGCGTTTGGGTCATCGGCGTTGACCACTACGCTGCCCTTGGGGAGGGTCAGCTCGGCAAACTTGCGGAAAGACCGCTGAATGTCCGCCAGATCCTTGAAAAAGTCCAGATGATCCTCCTCAATATTCAGGATCACCGCCACCGTGGGGAAGAAGGAGAGGAAGGAGTTGCAATATTCGCAGCTCTCCAAAATGATGGTGTCCCCCTTCCCCACCCGGTAGCCCTTGGGCCGGTCACTGCTCAGGGCGGGCAGAGTGCCGCCGATCATCACTGTGGGGTCAAGGCCCGCCGCCAGCGCAATGTGGGTACACATAGAGGTCGTGGTGGTCTTTCCGTGGGTGCCGGAGATGCACAGGGCGTTTTGGTAGTCCCGCATGATCGCTCCCCAAGCCTGACTGCGTTCAAACACCGGGATACCTGCGGCGCGGGCGGCGATGATCTCCGGGTTGTCGTCATGGACGGCGGCGGTGCGGATGACCAGCTCCGCCCCCGCCACGTTTTCGGCGGCGTGGCCGATGGCCACCGGGATGCCCAGCTTCTGGAGCTGGTCGGTGGCCTCGCTTTGGCGCATATCCGACCCGCTCACCGCGATTCCCGCGCCGTGAAGCACCTCCGCCAGCGGTTCCATGGACACCCCGCCGATCCCCATCAGGTGGGCCTTTGCCCCCGGCCGCAGAAATTCCCGAATGTCCCGCTCCTCCATGCTTTACACACCCCTGCAAAAAGATTATAATGGTTGGTACTATTTTACCCCAAACATTTCTTTTTTTCAACCCCGCCAAAGCGTCAGGAGGCGTTGCCTGTGTTTTCTCTGCCCACCCCCGTCACAAAGTGCCTTTCCGCCCTGCGGCGCAGCGGATTTGCCGCCCATCCCGTGGGCGGCTGTGTCCGCGACCTCCTGCTGGGCCGCACTCCCGGCGACTGGGACATCACCACCGCCGCCCGCCCGGAGGAGGTGATGGCCCTGTTTGAAAAAACCGTCCCTACCGGCCTCCCCCACGGCACGGTCACCGTCCTGCTGGACGGCGCAAGTCTGGAGGTGACCACCTTCCGCGCCGACGTGGGCTATTCCGACGGCCGCCACCCCGACGCGGTGGTCTTTGGGAACACCTTGGAGCATGATCTGGCCCGGCGGGATTTCACCGTCAACGCCATGGCGCTGGCCGAGGACGGCGGGGTCATCGACCCCTTTGGCGGGCAGCAGGATCTGGCCCAACGGCTCATCCGCGCCGTGGGCGACCCCAACCTTCGCTTTCGGGAGGACGCCCTGCGGATGCTTCGCGCTGGGCTTCGTTGCCTTCGTGACGACATTCACGCCCTCCACGATGGCACGCTGCTTGGCCGCATCGACCTTCAGCACGCGGCCCGTCTTGCCGCGGTCATCGCCCGCCAGCACATAGACTGTGTCGCCC
>CARXAY010000211.1:0-1022 GCA_949093475.1 uncultured Oscillospiraceae bacterium | reverse complement strand
GAGCGCACCTTCGCCGCCCTTTCCACGTTGGCGGAAAACGCCCGGTACGTCTCCGGGGAGCGGATCAAGGTGGAGGTGGAAAAGACCCTCCTGTCCCCCCGGCCGGAGACCGCGTTTCTCTTCCTCTCCACCGGTCTGCTCCCCTCCGGGAGCGTCCCCCCGGACTGCACCGCCGCCTTTCGCGGCGTTCCCCCCGAACCGGGGGCGCGCTGGCGGGCTTTTTGCCGGGCCGGCGGTTTTGACATCACCACTCTGCCCATTGAGCGCAAGCTCCGCGCCGCCGTACTCCACCCGGAACGGGAGGCGGTCAAGACTTTGGCTCTGAAAGCCGACCGCCTCATGGCGTTGGGCTTTCGCGGCCCTGCGTTAGGAGCGGCGCAGGAGACGCTGGCCCGGCATATCCTGACCTACCCGGAGGACAACACCCCGGAGGCCCTGACCCGGCTGGCCGTCCGCTTACTGCCCCCCGGCGAAGCCTAAAATTTCCGCTATGATCTCCCCGGCTATCTCATCCACCCGGTCAAAATCCACATGGGGGTTGTAGACCTTCTCCAGCGCGTCGTGCAGCTCCTTCTCCGCCGCTAAGGTCTCCATCCCCTCGTCCAGAAGCGCTCTGGAAACCTTGCGGGAAAAGCGGATGCGGGCTTTGTGCCGCCGAAGCTCCTCTTGATTTGCCATGGCGTCCAGCCGGATACGGCGGTAGGGCTTGCCGGGATAGGGCAGCTCCGGCGAGCCGGTGACGAACGCCACCCCAAGGCCCGGCAGCAGCAGGTGCTGCAGGCGGTTCGGCATCATGGGATCGGGACAGGCGACCACGTCGTGACCTCGCTCCACCGCCGCGCCCAGCAGCTCCTCCAACAGCAGATGGGCCAGACCATAGGAGTCCGACAGCTCATAGATTCGTTTACATAATTTATCCGCCGTCTCAAACAGGCACACCTGTCCCTTACAGGTCACGGCGCTTAAAAACCGCTCGGTGACTGCGCCGCCGCTGCCGTGCTTGGGAATTTCCCGGGCAATGA
>CARXAY010000210.1 GCA_949093475.1 uncultured Oscillospiraceae bacterium | reverse complement strand
TCCCCGCCGTCTGGCTGGCCTCTACCCTGTCCATTATCACCGGGGTCACCGCCGTCAAGCTTTTCTCCCGGCTCTTTCCCTGCACTCCTGAACCCCGCCTCCAGCCGTCCCTGCGCATGGGAAAGGCACGGTGAGCAGCGATGACTTTGGCTTTGAACCTGCTGATGCCGGTGATGCTGGCCGGTATTTCCCTCTATGCCATGTGCAAACGGGTCGATGTTTACGACGGCGTGATCCACGGCGCGGCAGAAGGTCTCAGCGTGATCTACCGCATTGCACCCCCACTGATCGCCCTGATGACCGCCATTGCAATGCTCCGGGCCTCCGGCGCGCTGGAGCTTGCCTCCCATGCACTCTCCCCACTGCTTACGGCCCTTGGTATTCCCGCCGAAACCGTAGGGCTGCTTCTGGTGCGGCCCATCAGCGGCTCAGCCGCCTTGGGGGTCGGTGCAGACATCATCAAGACCTACGGCCCTGATTCCGAGATCGGACGGGTGGCGGCCGTGATGCTCGGCTCTACCGAGACCACCTTCTATACCGTTGCGGTTTATTTTGGCGCGGCAGGGATCAAAAAGACCCGCTACGCCATCCCTGCCGCCCTCTGCGCCGACTTTGTCGGCTTCTGTGCCGCCGCGCTGGCGGTGCGGATCTTCTTTTGAGCCTCTTGATAGGGCAAAAAAGCTCCCCGGCGGGCCTCACGCCCATCGGGGAGCTTTTGATACGCATACGCTTATTCCTTGCTTTCCAGAATCTCCAGCGCCACCTTTGCCGCCATTTGTTCGGCTTCCTTTTTGCTATGGCCATCGCCTTGGCCCACCTGACGGCCGTCCAACGACACCGCCATGGTAAAGGTCTTTTGGTGGTCAGGGCCTTGCTCGGATATCAGCTCATAGGACAGAACATGGCCCTTTTCCCGCTGCACGAACTCCTGCAATGCGGTTTTGTGGTCTCTGGTGCTTCCTGTGGGCACTTCACGGCAAAGGATCGCGGAACGAATGGTGCGCCGCACCTGTGCAATGCCGCCGTCCAAATAAATCGCCGCCAGCACAGCTTCCACAGCGTCCGCCAGAATGGACGTCCGCGTCTGGCCGCCGCTCAGCGTTTCCCCGTGGCCCAAACGGATATGATCGCCCAAACGCCAGTCCTTGGCGACCTCCACCAGCGCCTCCTCACAGACCATGGACGCCCGCAGACGGGTCAGATCTCCTTCCGGGAGATCCGGGTGTTCCCGGTAGAGATGGTCACCCACCACCATGCCAAGCACCGCATCGCCCAGAAATTCCAGCCGCTCGTTGCAGTCCAGCGCGCCGTCCAGCCGCTCGTTGGCGTAAGAACTGTGGGTCAATGCCCGCTCCAGAAGCTCCGGCTTTTCAAACCGATAGCCCAGCACATCCTCCAAAGGGTGCATTGCGAGCTTATTCCTCAATATGCGTCTGGATATACTGCACCAGATCGCCCACCGTGGAGATACCCGCAAGATCGCTCTCGGACATTTCACCGATGGCGTACTCGTCCTCCAGCGCCATGCTCAACTCCACAATGTCGATAGAGTCCGCGCCCAGATCCTCCTCAAAGGTGGTGTCGGGCGTAATGGTCTCCACCTCTACGCCAAACTGCTCCGCAATGATCTTCGCGATTTCCTCAAACATATCCTTCGCTCCTTTTGGATTATCTGCCAGTGATTGGTGACAGCTATGTTATCATAAAAACTTTTTCCTCATGTGTCAAGAGCGGATCACAATTTTTCCCCGCTCTCGCCCAACATTTTTTCCCGCTCCAGACACATATATCCCACATTTTCAGTAATGTCGCCGATCAGCCCGGACTGGGCCAGCGTAAAACCCTGTCGAATGGCGTTTTGAATGGCGGTGGCGTTGGACGATCCGTGGGCCTTGATCACCGGCTTGGAGATCCCGATCAGCGCCGTGCCTCCCACTGCGTCGGCATCCATCAGCGCCTTGAACTCCCGGATGCCGTCCTTGACCAGCACCGCCGCCAGCTTGGTGAGGAGATTTTTCTTGAACATTCCCTTCATCTGTCGGCCGAGGAACTTTCCTGCACCCTCCACCGTTTTGAGGAAGATATTGCCCGAATAGCCGTCGGCCACGATCACGTCCACCGCGCCCTCCACTGCTTCCCGGGCCTCCACATTGCCTGCAAAATGAAGCCGCCCCGCGTCGTTGGCCTCCTGAAGCAATAAGTAAGTCTCCTTTTGGAGCTTTGTGCCTTTGGTCGGCTCTGTCCCAATGTTCAGAAGCCCTACCTTCGGTTCTTTGCGGCCCAGCACCTTGTGGGCGTAGTAGCTGCCCATAAACGCAAACTGAAGCAGATATTCCGGCGTACACTCGGCGTTTGCCCCACAGTCGATCAGCACTGCGCCGCCGTTCCCTGTGGGCACGACCGGCGCCAAGGCCGCCCGGCGGATACCCTTGACCCGCTTGGTCATCAACGTCGCCGCCGATAACAGCGCACCGGTAGAGCCGGCGGACACAAAGGCGTCGCCCACCCCGTCGTTGAGCAGGTTCAGCCCCACCGTCAGGGAGGAGTCCTTCTTGTGGCGAAAGGCTGTGGCAGGGTCGTCCTCCATGGTGACCACCTCGCTGGCGTGTACCACCTCCAGCCCCTTGGGCAGATTGTCCACCCCGAGACTTTTCAGACATTCCAGAATGGCTTCCCCGTCCCCCACCAGCGCCACGTCTACGCCGTACTCCCTGACGGCGTTCAGCGCACCCTGAACATTACTCCGAGGCGCATTGTCGCCCCCCATAGCATCCACGATCACTTTCATCTCCGGCCCTCCTTACAGCGCAAGCTGTGCCAGTGCGGCCAGCCCCCGCGCAGATAATTCTGCGTTTTTGTTGCGTTTCCCCTTCACTTTATGATCCAGCGGCGGGATAATGCCGAAATTGATATTCATGGGCTGAAAGTCTACCACGCT
>CARXAY010000209.1 GCA_949093475.1 uncultured Oscillospiraceae bacterium | reverse complement strand
CCTCGAAGGAGATGCCCTTGATGGCGTGGATCGCGCCATAGTAGACGTTCATGTTGTCAACTGTCAGCAGCATGGCCTTACACCTCCCGTTTCTTGCCCAGATAGGCTTCGATGACCTGCGGGTCGTTTTTGATTTCGTCGGGAGTGCCCTTGGCGATGATCTCGCCGAAGTTGAGGACGCAGATCCCCTCGCAGATGCCCATGACCAAAGACATATCGTGTTCGATGAGGAGGACGGCGATGTGGAAGGTGTCCCGGATCTTCACGATGTTGTCCATCAGCTCGGCGGTCTCAGAGGGGTTCATGCCCGCCGCCGGCTCGTCCAGCAGGAGGAGGGAGGGGTTGGTGGCGAGGGCGCGGACGATCTCCAGCCGCCGCTGCGCGCCGTAGGGGAGGCTGCCCGCCTGATGGGAGGCCAGATCCTCCATGTCGAAGATGTGGAGCAGCTCCATGGCGCTCTCGTGGGCGCGTTTTTCCTCCTTCCAATACTTCGGAAGGCGAAGAACGCCCTGAAGCATCCCGTACTTGACCTGATTGTGCAGGCCGATCTTCACGTTGTCCTCCACCGAGAGGTTGGAAAACAGGCGGATGTTCTGGAAGGTGCGGGCGATGCCCGCCTTGTTCACCTGGACGGTGGTCATGTTGTGGGTGTCCACCCCGTCCAGGAGGATGGTGCCCCGGGTGGGCTGGTAGACCTTGGTAAGCAGGTTGAACACCGTGGTCTTGCCCGCGCCGTTGGGGCCGATCAGCCCGGCGATCTCGGTGCGGCCGATGGCCATATTGAAGTCGTTCACCGCCGTCAGGCCGCCGAAGTCGATGCCAAGGTGCTGGCACTCTAAAATGGGGGCTTTGTTGATGTCCCGCTCTGGGATCTTGTTCACGCTGGGGACGGGCACTAACTTGGTGGGGGGACGCTTGGGTCGCTCACTCATGCCTGCTCCCCTCCTTTCACGGTCTTGTCCTCCCCGTCCTTCTTAAAGCGGGCAAAAAAGCTCTGAAGGGCGGGGTTGTTGGTGGCCAGCATGACCAGAATCAGCACGATGGCGTACACCAGCATCCGGTAGTCCGCCAGCCCGCGCATGGCGGGGGTCTCGGGCAGGACGGTGAGGAAGGTGGCGGCGATGATCGAGCCCCACATCTTGCCCTGTCCGCCCAGCACCACATACACTAAAATGAGGATGGAGGTGTTGAAGTCGAACTTGGAGGCCACGATGGTGTTCTGGCCCAGCGCGAACAGCGCGCCCGCCGCACCCGCCAGCGCGGCGGAGGTGACAAAGGCCATCATCTTATACTTGGTGATGTTGAGACCCACGCTCTCCGCGGCGATGCGGTTGTCCCGGATAGCCATGATGGCCCGGCCGGCGCGGGAGTTGACCAAATTGAAGATCACGGCCAGCGTCACCATCACCAGCACGAAGCCCGCCACAAAAGAGGAGAGCTTGGTGATGTTGGGGATGCCCATCGGCCCGTTGAGGATCATGCGTCCGCCCTGCCCCAAATTGGTCAGGGGCTTGAGGAAGCCGAAGTGAAGGCCGCGGCCGTCCACCCCTACATAGAGGTTTTCCACAATGGACTTGATGATCTGGCCGAAAGCCAGCGTGACAATCGCCAGATAGTCGCCGTTGAGGCGCAGGACGGGAACGCTGATGAGGATGCCCACGATCCCGGCGAACACCGCGCCGATGACCATAGCCGCCGCCAGCCGCAGACCCCCGTTGGGGATGGCGTCCTTCAGGGCGGAGGCGGCCACTGCGCCGGAAAACGCCCCCACGCTCATAAAGCCCGCGTGGCCCAGAGACAGCTCCCCCAGCACCCCGACGGTGAGGTTAAGGGACAAAGCCATGACCACGTAGGCGCAGATGGGCACAAGCTGGCCCTGCATGGTGGGGGAGAGCTTCCCCGCGGCAGACATGGGCTGGAGGATGGCGAAAGCCAAGATCACGCCCAGATAGGTCAGGTAGTTGGTGCGGTTGGTGGCGGACAGCTTCTTTCCTTTGTTCATCTCGCCGCCCCCCTTACACTTTCTCCCGGATCTGCTTACCCAGCAGACCGGTGGGTTTGACCAGCAGCACCACGATCAGCACCGCGAACACGATGGCGTTTTGGAGCTGGGTGTTGATATAGCCGCCGGCAAAGATCTCAATGATCCCCAGCAGCAGACCGCCCAGCAGCGCGCCGGGGATCGAGCCGATGCCGCCGAACACCGCGGCGGTGAAGGCCTTGATGCCGGGCATTGAGCCGGTGGTGGGCACCAGAATGGGGTAGCTGGACATATAAAGCACCCCGGCCACCGCCGCCAGCGCCGAGCCGATGGCGAAGGTCATGGAGATGGTGGTGTCCACGTTGATGCCCATGAGCTGGGCCGCGCCCTTGTCCTCCGAGCAGGCACGCATGGCCTTGCCCATCTTGGTTTTCCCGGTGAACCATGTGAGGGCCAGCATGACCACCACGCACACCACCACATTGACCACCGTGGTCACCGAGACCTTCAGCTCTCCGCCGAGGAAGGAGAGCGCGTCCCCCTTCAAAAAGGCGGGGAACATCTTGTTGTTCGATCCCCAAAGGAGCTGCGCGCCGTTTTGGAGGAAATAGCTCACGCCGATGGCGGTGATAAGCACCGCCAGAGACGGGGCTTGGCGCAGGGGCTTGTAGGCCAGCCGCTCGATCACCATGCCCAGCAGCGTGCAGACCACCATGGCCAGCAGCACCCCCGCCACCGGGTTCATGTGGTAGCTGGAGATGGCGAAAAAGCACATATAAGAGCCCACCATGATCACGTCGCCGTGGGCGAAGTTCAGCATCTTGGCGATGCCGTAGACCATGGTGTAGCCCAGCGCGATGATGGCGTAGACGCTGCCCAAGCTGACGCCGTTGATCAGAAAGGTCAGGAACTTTACCATAGGTTGCAACACCTCATTTGCGTTTTTCTCTCAAAAGTACGGAAAAGAGGGCCG
>CARXAY010000208.1:2619-2987 GCA_949093475.1 uncultured Oscillospiraceae bacterium | reverse complement strand
GGGATATCCGCAACTGTATGCAGTCCTTGGCCAACGTAGAGCCGGTGATGAGCAGTCTGCTGGCCTACCGCTTTACCGAGGGAAGTCTGGCGGGGCAGAGCTTCGGCAACCTCCTGCTGGCGGCCCTCAACGGCATTTCCGACTCCTTCGATCAGGCGGTGGCCCGTATGAGTCAGGTGCTGGCCATCTCCGGGCGGGTGCTTCCGGTGACCAACGCCAATGTGGATCTGGAGGCGGTGTTTGAAAACGGCACACGAGTGGTGGGGGAATCAAAGATCTTCCGCTTTAAGAAGGAGCAGGACTGCCGGGTGGCCCATGTGCGCCTTGTGCCGGAGCCTCCCCCGGCCCTTCCGGAGACGCTGGAGGCC
>CARXAY010000208.1:261-2609 GCA_949093475.1 uncultured Oscillospiraceae bacterium | reverse complement strand
TCCTCGGCCCGGGCAGCCTTTACACCAGCGTGATCCCCAACCTGCTGGTGGACGGCGTGGCGGAGGCCATCAGCCAGTCGGACGCGCTGAAAATCTATGTCTGCAACATTATGACCCAAGACGGGGAGACGGAGGAGATGACCGCCGCCGACCATGTGGAGGCGTTGATGGCCCACGGCCTGCGGAATTTGGATATCTGCCTTTGCAACAACGCCACCGTTTCCTCGGAGCTTTTGGAGCGGTATCAGGAGGAGGACGCCCGCCCCATCGTCATCGACTGCGGCCGGCTGGAACAGCTTGGGGTGGAGGTGGTGGAGCGGCCGCTGACCACCCCCGCCGGGGCGCAGTATGCCCGCCACGACCCCGAACAGCTTGCCAAGGCGGTGCTGGAGCTGTATCAGGAGCGGGGGCACACCCGTATCTTTTGAGAGGATGAGGACTATGACCTTTTCCGCCGGAGTGAAAGAGGAGCTTTGCCGCTCCAAGGTGTCGAAAAAGTGCTGCGCGGTGGCGGAATGTTACGGCGTTCTTCTTTTTTGCAACAGTTGGACAAGCCGCGAGGTGCGGATCGTCACCGAATCGGACGCCTTTGCCCGGCGGCTGCCCCTCCTGTTTCGCAAGGCGTTCCATATGGACTTCGACAAGCGGCCCGCCGCCGGGGAGACGGGGAAACGGGTGTTTGCCATCACGCAGGAGAGCAAGCTGATGTCGCTGGAGCGGTGCTACGGCTATGAGCCGGGCCAGACGGTGAGCCGCACGCTGAACTTTCCCGTGGTGGAGGAGAACTGCTGCCGCGTGTCCTTCTGCCGGGGGGCGTTTTTGGCCGGCGGGGCAGTGACCGACCCGGAGAAGGACTATCACATGGAGTGGGTCACCACCCACCGGGCGGTGAGCCGGGCCTTTCCCGTGCTGCTGCGTGAGATGGACTTCTCCGCCAAGCAGGCGACCCGCAAGGGGAACTTTGTGACCTATGTGAAACACAGCGAGACGCTGGAGGAGCTGCTCACCGCCTTGGGGGCGGGGGTGGCGGCCATGGAGGTCATGAACGCCAAGCTGGAAAAGGACATCCGCAACGGGGTCAACCGCCGGGTCAACTGCGACGCGGCCAATCTGGACAAGGTGGTTCAGGCCGCGCAGGAGCAGCTTGCCGCCATCGCGCGGCTGGAGGAGCGGGGGTTGCTTTCCACGCTGCCCGACAAGCTCCAAGAGACCGCCGAGCTGCGCCGGGAATTCCCTGAGTGTACCCTCACCGAGCTGGCGGCCCAATGCACCCCGCCCATCAGCAAATCCTGCCTCAACCACCGCCTGCGGAAATTGATGGCCTTGGCTGCGGAGGGAGAAACATGAGAGAATACAAATTCCACAGCGCGCTCTCGCCCGAAGAAATTGCCGCCCGCCTGCGGAAACGGACGCGTCCGTGGTCGCGGCTGGATGCTGGGAGCGCCCGCAACACCTTTTTTCTGAAGGAGAAGAGAGATGGCGAGCTTCGCTTGATTCGCACTGGGCAGATCCGCCATAGTGTGCTTGCAGATCTGACGTTGGCGAGAACACCAGAGGGGACGGAGATCACGGCGGCGGTGCGTGCGACAAGAAGCTGTTTGGACATTGTTTTGGCCATCGTTTTGGTTGTGGGGCTTGCGGTCATTGGCTTTATGCTGACCTTAGATATCAGAACTGCGCTAAGGTTTTTGCTGGAATACGGCGGATTTCTGGTGATGATTATAGGAATCAATATATGGTCGGCACGCATTGACAGCAAGCAGCTCCCGGAGCTTGTGACATTTATTGAGGACAACCTGCTGAACGAATGAGAAAAGGAGGGCGCGGACATGGCCTTTGCCCATTTACACGTACATACCCAATACTCCCTGCTGGACGGGGTGTGCCGCATTGACAAGCTGGCGGCGCGTTTGGCGGAGCTGGGCCAGACCGCTATCGCCATCACCGACCACGGGAATATGTACGGGGTCATCGACTTTTATAAGGCGTGCAAGGCGGCGGGCATCCACCCGGTCATCGGGTGCGAGGTCTATGTCGCCCCCCGCACCCGCTTTGACCGGGAGCATGGGCTGGACAACGAAGCGAGGCATTTAGTGCTGCTGTGCGAGAGCAAAAAGGGCTATGAGAACCTCTCCTACATGGTTTCCATGGGCTACACCGAGGGCTTTTACATGAAGCCGCGCATCGACATGGAGCTGCTGCGCGCCCACAGCGAGGGCCTCATCGCCCTGTCCGCCTGTCTGGCGGGAGAAATTCCAAAGCGGCTGGTGAACGGGGAATACGAGAACGCAAAGGCCTACGCGCTGGAGATGCGGGATCTCTTCGGGGAGGACGGATTCTACCTGGAA
>CARXAY010000208.1:0-251 GCA_949093475.1 uncultured Oscillospiraceae bacterium | reverse complement strand
CTGCTGCGGGCGGGGGAGTATGAAAAGGCCAAGGCCCACGCGCTGGAAATGGCCGAGCTGTTTGGGCCGGAGCATTATTATCTGGAGCTTCAGGATCACGGCATCCCCGTGCAAAAGCAGGTGGCGGCGGGGCTTTTGCGCCTCCATGAGGAGACGGGCCTTCCGCTGGTGGTGACCAACGACGCCCACTATCTCTCCAAGGCCGACGCCCGGACGCAGGACGTGCTTATGTGCGTCCAGATGGGCAAGAC
>CARXAY010000207.1 GCA_949093475.1 uncultured Oscillospiraceae bacterium | reverse complement strand
GTGCCGGGATTGTTATTGGCAGGGTCGCCGGGAATGGTCACCTGAATGGGGGCGTTTGCAGGAGTGGAGGCGGTGTCCGAGGGATCGTTTTTGTTGGTGACGGTCACGTCCAGCTTGACGACCTTGTCCACCAGAGGGGTGTAGACTGAGCCGTCCGCGCCCACGACCTGCTCTAAATTGGCGGCGAAGGAGACGGTGAAGTCCTCATGGACTTGGTCGGCGCCTGCCAAAACGAGCTTGCCATCCTCAATGGAAAAAGAGGCGGCGGTGGGGTTCAGCTCTGTGAGGACGGAGGAGGCGCTGGGAATGAAATCGCCGGCAGTGCCGTAGACCTCCACTTCCCAGAGGGAGATGTTGACATAGCGGCCTCCGTACTCTCGGTCGTCATGGCTGTCGCAATAGACGCGGACGTAGCGCACGTTGGGGATGGCCTCAAAGGTAAAGGATTCGTTCAGGTTGGTGATGCGCGTACTGGTAGAGTGGACAGAAGTCCAGTTTTGCTTGTCAGGAGAGACCTCCAGCCTGTAGGAGATGACGTTGTCGCGCTGCCAGTAAAGGTCAATGCGGCTCACGGTAGCCATGCGGTGCAGATCAAGGATGATCCAAGCGTCGGTGGAGGCGTTTTGGCTGGACCAACGGCTGTTGTCGGTCGAGGTGTTGCCGTCAAAAACCTTCTCCGGCGGGAAAGTATCCGTTTCCCTTCCGCTGGCTTTGGCGGTCACGCCGGGAAGACGGGCAAGGTTTTCTGCCACGGTTTGGTGGTCGCGGTAGAGTTCGACCTCCCAGAGGGACATACATTTGTAGAGATCGGCGGGCTCGGAGCGGTAGCCCTTGGCCTTGATCCGCACATATCGGGTGGTGACGGGAGCAAAATTGTCGACGATGGCGGGGGCGGGGTTGTCGGTAGAGGCATGCCTTTCGCAGAGGGGGGACTTGTCAAAGGAAGCGTGGGACGTCCAGTCCGTCCCGTTGTCGGAGACGAAAAGCTCATAGCCGCTGACGGCAGAGGTGGTCTCGTCGCCGCACCAGTAGGTGGTCATGCTGGAAATCTGACGGCGAGCCCCAAGATTGATGTCCAAGTAAGGGGTCGCTACGTCTCGGTTGGTAGACCAGCGTGTGCCGAGGTTGCCGTCGATGGTATTGCTGTCGGGGTTTCCGTCCTCGTTATCGCTGGCCGTGGCGGTGACGCTCACGTCGTCGGAGGGGCGGCAGAGATTGCCGTCGGGGGTGGGCCTGATGATCTCTGTAACCAGACGGATCTCAGCGGCGGAGATAAACTTATTATTGTTGTTGCCGCCGTCTTGAGAGCCGTGGGTCGCAGTTGCATAAAGGCGGACACGCTTTGCAGTGGTAGGAGCAGAGAAAATCGCGATTTCCCAACTTCCATCGGCATCCCAATCGCCGCGGGCCACTTCCGTAAAGTCGTCTCCATCGGCGGTGGGGCTGACGGTGACATAGTAGCCGGTGATTACGCCGTTGTTGTTGTCAACGGTTTGGCCGCCAGAGCGGGGAAGCTGACGCAGTGCGGCGATCTGAGTAGCTGATTCAAGGGTCAACTCAATGTACCGTTGTGCCTGAACCTCTGCGTCAGTTGAGGAGAAGTCGTGCGGGCCTTGGCTGTTGCCGGCAGTCCCGGTGTCGTTGTCGTTCGCATTATAGCGGGTGTGCCAGTGGGTGTTTTCCTTGCCGTCTACGGCAAAACTGGCAGGGCCTTCAGTGTCGCCGGTATTCGCGCCGTGCTGACTGGGTGCAGTTGCGGTCACTGTTCCGGTGTAGTAGGTATAGGGGTCGGTTTCCCCCTCCGCCAGATCGGCAACGGGGTCATCCGCCGCCTCCACGGGCGCGGCGGGCAGTTCCCCGGCCAGCTTGGAGGTGTCCTCCTCCGGCGCAGGGGCTTCGACGGGGAACTCCCCGTCGCCCACCGCCGCAAAGGCGGCGGTGGGGACAATGGATACTAACATCAAAAGCGCAAGCAGCAGGGACAATAGACGTTTGTTCATTGTGTTATCCTCCCTTTTCTCAGATCTGGTGGATCACAAAACGCTGGAGCATGGTGGCGACTTCTGCGCGGGTGGCGACATTCTTTGCGCCGAGGGTATTGTCGGGATAGCCCTTGATGATGTCGTTCTGGACGCACCAGATCATAGCCTCCTGCGCCCAATCGGCGACCTGCGCGCCGTCTACGAAGCGGCGGGGCAGTTCGTCCACCACGGCGGGGCTGCCCGCGGCGCGGTAGAGGAGAACGGCCAGCGTTTCGCGGGTGACGGGGCTGTTAGGCTCAAAGCCGATGTCCGTGCCCTTGACCACGCCGGTGGCCACGCCCCAAGCCACGGCCTGCTCGTAGTACGAGCCGGATTGAACGTCGGCAAACAGCTCGGTGACGGCGGCGTTGGGCTTCTCGGCCAGCCGCCAGAGGACGGTGGTCATCATGGCGCGATCCATGGGAGCAGCGGGGGCGAAGGTGGAGGCGCTGCCCATGCCGTTGAACAGCTCGCGGCTGGAGACAAAGTCCACAGCACCCAAAGACCAGTGGTCGCCCGGCACGTCGTCAAAGGTCTTCTTGTTGTCCATGAGCTTCAAGGTCTGGCTGTCGGACGCGACCTTGATCCGCAGGCCGTTTTCATCCATGACGGAGTAGGGGATCACGGTCTCGCTGCCGTCGGCGTTGGTACGAACGGCAACCACGGTGCTTGCGCCGTTCACGGGAACGACCACAGACAGGGGACGGCCGGTGTTGTTCTGGACGGTGACCTCCGGGGTCTTGTCGGCGGTCACATCCAGCGCGGGCATCACGGCCTTGGTGGGAGTGCCGCTATTCTGCGGGATCTGGATGACGGCGCTCTGGGTGCCGTCGGGGGCGGTGGTGACGGCGGAGACCAGACCGCCGGAGGTGGTGGTGGTCACGGTGGTAGAGCCGTCGGGATTCTTGGTGGTGACGGTCACATCGCCCACGGGGACAGAGACGCTGCCGCCGCCGTTATTGCCGCCGCC
>CARXAY010000206.1 GCA_949093475.1 uncultured Oscillospiraceae bacterium | reverse complement strand
GGTTTGATATGAGAGGAGGCGGCAGCGTGACGCGGAAAAAGAAGCGTTTGATCGTTTTTGCAGTTATAATTGTTACCGTGGCCGCCGTCTGGCTTTTTCTGCAACACATTTATCCCCATTTTCACGCTCCCTTTGTCCCGCCTGATCCCCCCGCCGACCTGACGGATCTTCTGGCCAAGCCCGACTTGCAGGAAGCGGACTATCACCTTTTGTTTGCACAAACCGGGTTGGGAAAACCAGCCATCGACGATCTGTTGGCCCTTGGCGACGAAGGGAAAGCGCAAATATTGGACACTCAGACCGCCTTTTTGAACCACCCCGGCGAAGCTCCCTGCACTCCGCTTGGCATCACCACCCGAGAACACCGCTATCTGGATACAGAGGGCTACGCCCTGCCTATGGTTCCCCTTGCACCCTTGAAGAATGGAGATGTTTTGGTGACCCTTTCCACTCACACTGCCGGTTGGAGTCACGGCCACGCCGGTCTTGTGGTGGACGCAGAACGAGGCGTAACTTTGGAATCTGTGGTACTGGGCAGCTTGTCCAGCCAAATGAACGTCAACCATTGGCGCAGTTATTCGACCCTTGCCGTGCTGCGTCCCAAAGCAGATGAGGAAACGCGGCAAAAAGTAGTCCGGCTTGCCTTGGACAAGCTGGACAATATTCCATATAGCTTGGTGAGCGGAGCGTTCGGCGAGAAGTTCCAGCCCTTGGATAGCGCTCACTCCGCCCACTGCGGTTACCTTCCGTGGTACGCTTGGATGTCCACAGGGATCGATTTGGACAGCGACGGTGGACGCATTGCCGCTCCGGAGGATTTCCTCCACAGTCCCAATGTGGAGGTTGTTCAGGTTTTTGGTTTTGACCCCACTGACTTCGCTGACGGCGGTCACTGAAAATCCGTCAGATACTTCTCTACGGAGCGGGTCATTTCCCGGGAAAAGTCGCTGTTATACTTCCGCGTACAGAACGCGCGGAAGCGCTCCTTGACGCTCTGCCCCGCCGCCGGCTCAAGGAGACGGGCCAGTTCTTCGTCGGAAAAGGAAGTATATGTGTTTTCCCGCACCACCATGGACATAGGCTGACGCTCCGGCTTTTGGCGGCCTTTTTGCTGCTGGGTGGGATAGCCCATGACCAGCATGGCTACCGGGAACACATACCGGGGAAGATTGAACAGCTCCCGGTGCTTTTCGCATTGTTCCATGATGTCGCCGATATAGCATGAGCCGAGGCCAAGACTGTGGGCCGCCGTGACCATGTTCTGGGCGGCGATCATGGCATCGCATACTGCCAGCATCAGATCCCCCGCTCCCGGCTTGCGCGGGTCACAGCCGAAACGCTGAAAGCCTTGATACCACTTATTCCCGTCGGCGCAAATAATCAGAACGACCGGTGCTTTTGCAATGAAAGGCTGGTTGTCGCAGGTCACCGCCAAGGTGTCCTTTAAGCTCTGGTCAGTGATGTCCAGAACGGTGTAAAGCTGCTGATTGCCCGCCGTGGGTGCAGCAGCGGCGCAGGCAAATAACTGTGCTTTTATCTCCGCCGATACCGGCTCATCGGTGAATACCCGCACGGATTTGCGCTCTAAAAGCCCTTTTACTGTTTCATTCATCACGTTTCCTCCTTTTCTCTGGGAAAACAAATCCCTTGCCGGCGGCAAGGGATTTGTTTCGTTGTTTTTGTTTTACAGGATACCTTGGATCCGCCGCACCGCTTCCTCTGTCGCTTGGGCGTCTCCGAAAGCGGTCAGGCGAATGTAGCCCTCTCCGGACGGGCCAAAGCCAGCTCCCGGCGTGGTGACGACGCAGGCTTCCTTCAGCAGCTTGTCAAAGAAGCTCCAAGAGTCCGTCCCGCTGGGGGTGGATGCCCAGATATAAGGCGAGTTATCCCCGCCATATACCGTCAGCCCTGCCTCAGCCAAACCCTTTTTAATGGTTTGGGCGTTGCGGAGGTAATAGCGGATGGTCTCCCCGGTCTGCGCCTTGCCGAGGGGCGTCAGGGTCGCTTCGGCGGCCCGCTGGATCACATAGGACACTCCGTTGAACTTGGTAGACTGCCGGCGATTCCACAGCTTGTTCAGATTTGCCCCATCCCGCTCCAACGCCTTGGGTACTACGGTATAAGCACACCGTGTGCCGGTAAATCCGGCGGTTTTGGAGAAAGAGCGAAGCTCAATGGCGCAGGTCTTTGCCCCGGGGATCTCAAAGATGCTGTGGGGAATGGCAGGATCGGTGATGTACGCCTCATAGGCGGAATCGAACAGAATCACTGCGCCTACGGCATTGGCATAATCCACCCATTTTTGCAGCTGCTCCTTGGTAGCCACCGCCCCGGTGGGGTTGTTGGGGAAGCAGAGATAGATCATATCGACCTTTTTGTCGGGGATCGCAGGGGTGAAATCATTATCCGCCGTGCAGGGCATATAGTGGAGCTTCGTCCACCGCTGGTTTACGGCGTCATAATCCCCTGCCCGGCCCGCCATGACGGAGGTGTCTACATACACCGGGTAGACCGGGTCGCAGACAGCCACGACATTGTCTACGTCAAAGATATCTCCGATGTTGCCGCAGTCGCTTTTCGCGCCGTCGGAAACAAAGATCTCGTCGTCGTCAATATCCACCCCACGGGCTCTATAGTCGTTCTGGATCGCAAAACGAAGGAAGTCATAAGCACCGCAGGTTTCCTCACAGTAGCCACGGAAGGTCTCCTTTACCCCCATTTCCGCCGTCGCCTTAGTCATGGCCTCTATAACTACCGGCACAAGGGGTTGGGTCACATCCCCAATTCCCAGACGGATCAGGGGCATGGGAGGGTTTTCGGCGGAAAAAGCCCGCACACGCCGCCCGATTTCAGGAAAGAGATAGCCGCCCGGCAGCTTGAGAAAATTCTGGTTGATTTTTGCCATAATTGTTCATCCTCTCGTGTTTCTGATTCAAAGAAGCATGATTTCCGGCCATTCGCCCTCAAAAACGGTGCGTGCCGGGCCTGTCATATAG
>CARXAY010000205.1 GCA_949093475.1 uncultured Oscillospiraceae bacterium | reverse complement strand
CATCACAACAAAAAGCTGGACGCGCCCAGCGGCACCGCCCTCATGCTGGCAAACGCCGCCAAGGAGGGGCTTCCCTTCGCGCCCCAGTATGTCTATGACCGCCACAGTGTCCGCCAGCAGCGCGACCACACCGAGATCGGCATCTCTGCTGTCCGCGGCGGCTCTATCGTAGGCGACCATGAGGTCATTTTCGCCGGAGAGCAGGAGGTCGTGGAGCTTCACCACCACGCCGCCTCCCGCGAGGTCTTTGCCCGCGGCGCGCTCCGCGCCGCCGCCTTTATGGCGACGGTGGACAAGCCGGGGCTTTACTCCATGACAGACCTGCTGGCGACCATTTGACGTCCCTTTATGGACAATCTCGTCATACGTCGTGCGGTAGAAGTCGATTTACCCGCCATCAACCGATTGCTTGTTCAAGTTCAAAACGCCTTACGTTTTTATGAGCAAATCGGCATGAAGGTTCAGAAAATCGGTATGGAAGTAATCCTTTGATACAAAGGGGGACGATATCGTGCGGCTATGCTTTTGCAAATGTTTCTGCGGCCATTTGGCGTTTTTTCTTTTGCTGAGCGGCTGCGCTGTTTCTCCCACTCCAACACCCACTCCTGAACCGCCGGAGGAGATCGTCAACTTCAGCGATGACTATGCTGCCGGAAGGCTGTACCGCGTCATCGGCAAGGACTTCGACATGGACATTATGGGCAGTTATCCCCAGTATATTGACGGTGAGCCAGAGCCGATCGGGTTTCAAGGCAACAGTCTGGATATCCGATTGGTCGTGAAAAATCAGAAATACGATGACCTGTCCCCTGTGCCCATCGAAAATCAGGTTTATCCGCTTACCGTTCAGCACTATCTGGAGGAGACCGAGGCAACGGCCTATTCCGGGGAACTGGTGACCCAGTTTGCCTCGGAGATCGAGGGCGAGGATGTGATGACCTATGTGACCAACGCCACGGAGACAGTTAGTAAGGCTTTAATCTATGATGTAGAACTTGGTCAAGAGATGTACTATGATAATCTCATAGCAAATGCAGAGGACGCTTTGGCTGCTCAAAGCGGTTGTTGCGGTGAGTTTACGAATCTCCTCTTGGCCACCCTCCGTTGCAAGGGGATTCCCGCCCGTTTTGTCATGGGGATCATTTAGATGAAACGATCAAAAGCACCCATTTCCGTGGTCACTATTGGGCAGAGTTTTACCTTCAAGGTTATGGTTGGATCCCTGTAGAGCCACAGGCAAAAGTCGGTGTTCCTGACACTTATATAAAACTCTATGTGGGCAAAGATCATTCGGATATCGGCGTTCCCTCGTTGATCATGCACATGAAAATAAGTTCCGTAGTGCAACAAGGGATGTATACCAAGCGAACGTCGGCTAATGAATAAAAAGCAGGCGGCGTGGTTTTCCACGCCGCCCTTCTTATGTCCTCTTTTGTAATGTTCGGTATCTCAGCAGCCGCAGCCGTTGTTGTTGCAGCCGCAACCGCCCATGTTGCCGCCCCAGCCGCCGTTGCCGCAGCAGCAGAACAGCACGATGAGGATGATGATGATCCAGAGGCAGCTGCCGCCGCCCCAGCCACAACCATTGTTGCCACACATAGTAAAGTACCTCCTACATAAGTTTGAGACGGTTTGGAACTGTCTCACTTCATCTTATGCACTTGGCACTGATCGGTTACAGTCTCAGCCAAGAGCCTCGAACCGCTGCAGAATGGTGGCTACCTCCGCACGGGTAGCAGTGCCCTTGGGGTCTAAGTACCCGGTGTCGCGGCCCTTGACCAGTTCCGCCCCTACGGCCCACTCCATGGCCGTCTTGGCCCAGTCCGCCACGGTGTTCCCGTCGGGATAGCCTGCCAGCGAGCCCTTCGCGCTCACATTCCCTTTGCGGTCGGTTTGATAGCGGTGCAGCATGGTCACAAGCTGTTCTCTGGTTACAGCGAGGTCAGGCGCATAGAGTCCGTTGCCCATGCCGTTCACGATCTTCCGTTCACTGGCCCACGCAATACCATCGGAGTACCATTGCCCTGCCGGAACGTCGGCAAAGGACTCCCCGCTCCCCGGCTTTTCCAGCCCGGAAGCCCGGTGAAGCACCGTCGCCAGCATGGCGCGGGTCATAGAACTGTTCGGTGCAAAGGTATCCGCCGCTGTGCCGGAGAAATATCCCTTTCCATAGACAAAGGTCACCGCTCCATAATACCAATCACCGCTCTTGACGTCTGTAAAGGGCAGCGTTTCACCGCCTTGACCGCCTCCGTTCGCAATCGAGACCGTTCCCTGCACGCCGATCTGTCCCGCCGCATCCACACGCACGGTCACACTCTGACCAGTGGCTATGTACCGGTGACCGGTCGTCACGCCGCCCTTTTGCGCGACCATCTTGCCATCGGTCACATCCATCAGCGTCCCTTGGTCAACCGCACCCGTGCCGCTGTAAACCACCATGCTCGCCCCTTCGCTCAAGGTCAAGGTGTCCCCGGCCTTCACCGCCTTGGGAACATAGCCGCTCACCGTACCTTGCAGTTTCTCTGCCGCCTTTACATCTGCTTCCCCCGCCTTGTCCAGCTTGGCGGCAGCCTGATCGTAGGCGGTCTTTGTGCCCGTAGAAGCCCGTTTTTGCAGGGTTTGGGCCAACGCAGAAGGATAGGTACTCTCCAAATAGCTTTGGGCCACCAGCGGGTCTTCGCCGGAGCCTCCGATGGCAACCGCAACACCCAAACCAACCAACACCACAGCAGCGATGACCGCCGCGACTTTGTGTTTCATAGGCTACTCCTTATTTTCCAGAATCATATACCCCAACGTCAACAGGCTGTCCGCAAAATGGACGTTTTCCACCACGGTGGATTTCGGCGTGGCAAGCTCCATGTTGGTAAAGTTCCAGATCCCACGCACCCCACACTGGGTCAGCCGGTCGGTCACGGCTTGGGCCACGCTGCCCGGAACGGTCAGCACCGCGACGTCAGCCCCCTCCCGCTCCAGATATCCTTCCAGCTCTTTGAGATCCAGCAC